>CAZVJJ010000005.1:0-63493 GCA_964627295.1 uncultured Oscillospiraceae bacterium
CCCAATCGGGAGCCAAGATGCGGGTGTAGCTCATCCGGTAGAGCGCCACCTTGCCAAGGTGGAGGTAGCGAGTTCGAGCCTCGTCACCCGCTCCAAAAATAAGGAACGCCTGTCGCGTTCCTTATTTCATACGGTACCGTGGCCAAGTGGTAAGGCAAAGGTCTGCAAAACCTTTATTCGCCAGTTCAAATCTGGCCGGTACCTCCAAAAAGAAACGACGATTTTCGCAAGAACATCGTCGTTTCTTTTTGTGCTTTTCTCTCTTATCCCTTCACTTTTAACTATTCTCTAACAATCGTCGTTTCCAGAGAAAAGATAAAAGAGAAGAGAGGAGTTGCTTCGCCATGTGAAATGCCTGCGTGGGGAGCGGGACCTCATCCGGAGCAATGCGCATGGCATGATCGTTAAATTTCAATCCACCCGCCCCGTGGGGGGGCGGGACGATGTCCGGTCTGTTCCGTGGTAACTTGCAAATCATTTCAATCCACCCGCCCCGTGGGGGGCGGGACGAAGCATGGATTTGAGCGCGCAGCAATACCAGCAATTTCAATCCACCCGCCCCGTGGGGGGCGGGACGTCAAAGGGCTGGATGGTCGGCAAAACCCCCATATTTCAATCCGCCCGCCCCGTGGGGGGCGGGACGTGGTCGTTCCCATACGAACACCTGACCGAGGAAATTTCAATCCGCCCGCCCCGTGGGGGGCGGGACAAATATCCCTTGCCACATTAAACAGACGGATAAATTTCAATCCGCCCGCCCCGTGGGGGGCGGGACATAACTGGGTTTTGGTCGAGGATACCGAGGTTGCATTTCAATCCGCCCGCCCCGTGGGGGGCGGGACTATTCGGGTCGGTCACAGTCACGCGACCGACCGAATTTCAATCCGCCCGCCCCGTGGGGGGCGGGACTGCAACCGGCAAGGGAAATGGTTACACCATCCGATTTCAATCCGCCCGCCCCGTGGGGGGCGGGACCCGTAAAAAGCCGGATATTTTATAATTTCGGTGGTATTTCAATCCGCCCGCCCCGTGGGGGGCGGGACAAGAACTGGAAGAAATTCTGAACCGGAAGTCTGCGATTTCAATCCGCCCGCCCCGTGGGGGGCGGGACAGCAAAAGTGCACAAAAATATTATATGCACTTAAGCGCTAGTAACAAGAAATAGCAAAAATCATAGTATTCGATTTTGCTTTTGAAAGACATAATTCGCGATTTTTGTGCGAATTTTGCCTGATTTTTGGTGCGAACCTAGTGGGGAATGGATGTGTGCTTGCATTTCGCACTACACCATGAGAACGCCCTGCATATCGTGCGTCTCTTTCGCTCCAAAGTGCTCGATTTTTGTTTGATATTGGTTGCCGAGGTAGTAAAAACGCAGGCTGTCTTTTTCTTCGTCGATTATTTGCAAGAGTTTGTGCTGTAGCATTCGACATTGCGCCGCGTCCAAGACGCATTCAAAAACAGAATTCTGAACACGCTGTCCGTAATTTACGCATTGCTTGGCGATTTGGCGCAGGCGCTTGCGTCCCTGCGCATCCTCGGTATTGACATCATAGGTGATCAAGACCAGCATAGTTTTTCCTCATTTCCACAAAAATGGCGGATATGCGTCCGAATCGCCGCGCAGGAATCGGCTCAAAAGCAAGGCCTGCACATAAGGGATCAGTCCCCATGGGAGCTTTTCTTCCAAGTAGGGATGGGTGATCGTCTCCTGCTTTTTAAGCTGCCATTGCTTCAAAAACTTTTGCCGACCCTCGTCCGTCATGCGGACAGCGCCGCTTTCTTCCTGCGTGAAGTCGTCCGATGAGAGGATGCGGTTATTGATGAGCGTGAGGACAAAACGATCTGCCATGCATGGGCGCAATTCTTCCATCAGATCGAGCGCCAAAGAGGTTCGCCCAGGGCGGTCTGTGTGCAGGAAGCCGACATAGGCATCAAGACCAACGCTTTCCAGCGCGGATGCGCAGTCATTTGCGAGCAGGCTATAAGCGAACGACAGCATCGCATTGACATTATCGAGCGGTGGGCGGCGATTGCGCCCATGGAAGAAGAAAGCATCTTTTTCCCGCAGGATCATATCATCGAAAACCTGAAAATACCGATTTGCTGCCGCGCCCTCTAAGGCGCGAAGCGTTTCCGCGTCGTCAACAGACAGGATCTGCGGGAGAGAGGCTTTCAGACTTTCGGATACCGAAGAGAATTTCTGTTCATCGATTCGCATTTTGTGGTCGCGTCGGGTTCGTTCTACGCTCCAGCGGGCATTGTAGACCTTGCCGAAAATCATATTCTTTGCGATCGCACAGCTTTGGTGCGGATCGTCCGCGATGCGGTACTGCGTGCGCCGCAGTAGGACATTGCCACGGCTGATACCCGATGTACGCGCAAGAAATTTTCCCCGCGGTGAGCAAAATGTGAGCGCGACATCCCGCTGTGCGCACGCGCCCATGAGGGCAGGGGATGCACCTGAATAGGAAAAGCAGATGATCGATTGCAGATTGTGGAGCGGGAAACGGGCAACTTCTGCTTTCTCACGGTTCACGACCACGTTTTCACCATCCAAGCTGAGCCATGCATCCTCTGAAGTGATGAAAAGCGTATTGAGCAAATGTCTCATAGCGATCCCTCCAGTCGGTCTTGCAGATAATCCTGCACGCTCTGCTTTCGGCAAAGTTTTGGCAGACAAATATCGCGAAGCGAGCAGGCGTTGCAGTTTTTGGTCGGCTTCACTTTCGGCGTGTATTTGCGCTGATAGAGCGCGTGCATTTCCTCGATACTGGTGCGAACCTGCTGACGGAGAGCATCTGTGAACGCGACGACCTCTCGGCGGCGTGTTTCACCATAGAAGAGTGCGCCCTCGGGAATATCACAGCAGAGCATCTCTTCAAGGCACATTGCTTGCCCGCAGAGCTGAAGTCTGTCGGCATCGATCGTTTTGGGAGCGCCGCGCTTGTATTCCACGGGATAGGGCTGCCATAGCCCGCTTCGCCCAGCAAGTGCGATCCCATCGGAACTGTGGTGAAACTGTACCACATCGCAAGCACCGCTCACGCCGAGCGTGGCAGAGTGGATCTTCATTCCGCGAGTGGTCAGCACATCGCCGCGCAATTCCCGCGCGTCGCTATTGTGGGCGTTTTCGTGAAGAATGTTTCCCTGAATGGTCAGAAGATTCTCTGCCCATTGCTGCTCGATATGGATGAGCGCCCATTGACGGCGACAGAAATTGAAATGCTGAAGTCCCGATAGCTGGAGGAAATCCTCCTCATCATATGCCATCAATAACCTCCAATTTAAGGTTGGGCAATTCTTCTATTGTGATCTCATAGTCTTCCACTTTTCGCGGGATCAAAACGTCTGCTTTCTGAGTTACTTGGATGCTACGATGAACCTTTGCACTTGAATATTGACCGACAGGACAGTTGTGCTCAAACCAGAAAAGTTTCAGAACTTCCATAGAGCCCTCTGGACGTGCAGAAGATGCGTCACCCTCAAAGAGGGTACGTAGGGCTTCTTTGATAACCATAGCATCTTCGTAAGTAAAGCCTGTCTTTTGTGCAAGCTGAACGTTGATAGAGCCTTTGATCTTATAAAGCCCAAAACGGACATAGTGCTTGTCACCCATCGTATCACTCGATTTTCCGTTACCTGATTTGGGATCTTCGCCATTGACGCTTTTTGTGATTTTTAGTGAAATAATATCGATGGGGGATACGCTGACAGCTTGATGGATTGTGACGGGACCTCGAACACCGACCGATACACCGTCTCCACCTTCTTCGCCCTTGGCTTTTTTATTTTTCTTCCCGTTATATGCAAATACTTGTCCAAAACTCCGTACATCCAACCATGTTTGACAAGCTTTTTTAGCATAGTCACTCGGAGAGTTTTCTGATGCCAAGACGGATTCTGCACGCTTTGCCAGACAGGAAAAATCGTCCGTCTGTCGATCGTTGGATTGAACAAAAATCGGCTCTCCCATATCCTGCATTCGGTTGCGGATTTTCCGCTTGATACAAACATCACTCATTTCACCATAGCCGTCATAATCCGTGCGGGGACGGTTTCCGTCAAGTGGATCACCGTTTGCATTTGCGCGGTCAACAGAAACAAGTACCACGAAGTCAATTTTGTTTTTTAACGTATTCATTGTTTGTCCTCCTCAGTATCTTTTTCGGGTTTTGTGAATAGTGCATTTCTTTGTAGATAATATCCCATTAAATAGCTATCTTCCAAAGGGAGATTCTGCTTTTCATCGGGGGTTTGGCTAATGATATCCATGATTTGCTCTGTGAGCTTTTTATATCGCTCAACCTGCCCTTTCTTTAGTTGACGGTAATACGCCTGTTCGAGTTGCTTCTGCAAATTGGCAGCCGTATGCATTGGTCGCTTGCAAAACACGGACATTAACCGCAGTGCATTTGGTTGACGATACTCTTTCTCACTATCCCTGTATGTATCCAGTTCAACCTTTTCCATGACTGCTAATAGTCGACCGAATTGGTAGCTTCGGTCTTTTTTCTTGGGTTCAAGTGCCATATTCCAGTCCTCCTTAAATCTGTCGTATCGGTATTTTCGGATCACCGCACAAGCGGTGAAGAGGATGTTCTCCCAAACATTGTGTTCATACGAATGGGGTTGCGATGCCCTGCTTGCAAGGGATTTTACGATATCAGTCCCGATCGCGGCTTTTTCAACTCTGCATGCAAGTAAACGTTGCAACTGCTGAGATAATATCTTATCATCTGTAACTAATGTAGCAGGAGAATTCTTTGTGCTTTTGACTTGAACGCCAAAGGCACAATCTGCAATTTTTTTCAGCGTTGGTGATTCGATTCCGTAGCGGTAATCGATCCAACAACAACGCGTATCCCATGCATACAGCCGCTCTAGAAAATCGTGGGCGCGGAATTCATTGTAATAGGTGAGTGCAAGGCGTCCTGTTGTTGCTGCATCAAAAGCGGCGACGATGACACCATCGGAAACGGTAAAGTGGCTTTTCTGACTGTTCAGGGTCTTACGAAGTTCATTTTGATAATCGGATGGCGACCAAGATGTTTTTGGAGGACGGCATGGGCGTGTTGGATGTGTTACGGTAATTCCTTGTGGATTCCAACACAGAAATGCACGACCGCCGATATCACCTTGTTCGGAAATCAGCCAACGAAGTGCATTATGTGCTTTTTGAGATGCTTCATATCCGATTTGTAATGCCTGCCACTCCTCTGTAAAACGTCCGCGATAGGTGAACCCTTTCGTATCATTTGAGGATATGAGTTTTGCATTTGCGTTTCTACTAAATAATGCTTTGGCGTGCTGCTTTGCGAGATCTGTTTCTTCTCCTGTTGCCATGCAAAATCCGTATTCGTGCGCGGTATGATTTCTGTAGTATGCTTCGTAGGTTTGAATAAGTGATAGATCTTTCCAAGATTCCGTTGGCTCATCACCCAATACTCGCCAACAAATCAGACGGTCATTCCCGGAAAAAGAACCAGTTTTGCTTTTCTTTATTAGCCCACACTTCTCTAGATCTGATAAAATGCTTCCATTACGCACATAATTCAAAACAGCTACTGCTTTCGGATGGGAATACTCTGAATTTACCCATTTTTCAAGCTGATCCACATAAAGCTGATACTTTTTTTCGTTATGTGGTAGTAAATAATCAAGGCGCTCACAAAGTGGATGAGGACACGGAGCGGATGTTCGACCTGCGGAGTCCTCTGTTACAGGAAGTGTGATCATAACTCCGTTTACAGCGGTTGCGTTTTCAAATTTTCCGTCTGAATTTAAGGTGATCTCCAAATCCGCTTTGGCGATTTTGTGTGCGATTGGTGCCATTGGAGTACTGACATCGCTGTTTTGTGTGTAGTCTATGTGGCTATCGTATGTTTCTATTGCGCGCTGTAATAGTGCCATTTATGTCACCTCCCCAAATTCCTTTAGTCCTGAGAAATTCTGCAATTCTTCCCCAAACGGCTTGATGGTCATTTTTCGCAGAGACTTATTGTAAAGCCCAGCTTCTTTTTTAGGGAATTCATCTGGTCGAGGGAAACAAATCTTTCCGTGCTCCATAACAGGTCTCCAGAACCGTGCGGTCATCTGTCCTTTCGTTTCTTGCGAATAGGCTTCGTCCGCATAAGTGATGCCGTGGTACATCAATCCAAATTCGAGATGCGCTACATCATCATAAGCACCATCTCCCTCTCCGTAAACACAGGGCTCAATATAACCTTGGCATTCGCGTGTCCCGAGAAAAATATCTCGTCGTCCACCTTTTTTGATCATTTTGAGTGCGATTTGATGGTGCTTATTTTCGTTGCGGTCATTTGCAAGTTCTGGACGGTTTTCGTTCCATTCAAAATGGGCGCGCACCTGATAGCGGCATTTTTTCAGATAGGTATAATATGCCAACTCATTTTTGCTACTGTCATACTTGATTGGACGTACACTTTTGACTTCCATTGTTATTGGTTGCATAACTCGTACTTCATCAATGATCCAGATAAGCGTTGGCTTCCAATATATTGAAGAAAGAATACCTTTGAGTGCCTCATAGGTCGGAATTTGGTAACTGCATTTTTCACCGCCCAAACGCATGACCGGGTCGGAAAACAGGGCATAGTCTCCTGTTACCTCAAATTCTACGATATTAGGAAAACGTGTGTTTTTCATACTATCCCTCCAAAAAATCTAATTGATTTGGATTTAGCCGAAAGCCTGTTATTGCATCATAATATTCAGGTGCAAGTATTCGTACACCGTCATACTCTGTGATCACACCCGAAAGCGCTTGTATTTGGTAAGCGTATAGCGATACAGTGTAAGGTTTTGCGTTTTCGACCCATGATTTCAAGAATGCAACGTCGGTACGGGGTTGCGAAAGTAGTTCAATGATTAACTGTTTTCCATCGCCATATGGAACAATAACATCATAGGTGTCGCTATCAAATACTGTAAAGGCATCTCCAGCGGTGCGAAAAGCTTGATTGAGGAAAAAACGGTCGGAAAAAGTCGAATTTTTATTTAAGGAATGTAGATTGTCAGACAAAAGGGAAAAAAGAGTGGTTTTCTTCTCTGGTAATGTGTAATCTTGTGCTTCGCGAGCCATCATATTGAAAAATCTGTTATAATAATAATCAATCGCTTCTTTTGATTCAAGAGAAGAACCAAATTTTTCGCTTTGACGATTATATGCCGATAGAAGATCGATCGTTGCACTTTTGCCACGTTGGATTTCTTTCAAATAAGAAAGATTTTCATTGAGTAAGGTTACAATATACACGGGAGCAATCTTTTCGGATGCATTGCGATTACAACGCCCTGCTGCCTGAATGACGCTGTCCATTCCCGCGGTTAGCCGAATTACGCATTGAAAAGAAATATCTACGCCTGCTTCGATCACTTGTGTTGCAACGCAAATACAGCGCTTGCCGTTGGCAAGAGAATCGTAGAGTTGAGCTAGTGTTTCTCTTCGATGGGCGGGGCACATTGCCGCAGATAAGTGGAATATTCTTTCTAAGCCACCGCTAAGGGAGTTCGAGAAGTAAATGGCTTCGGATTTCTTGTTGCAAATAATGAGAAGATTATCGATTTCATCCATGCATTCGCGGATAAAATATACCGTTTCTTCAAGCGTCTTTTTTCCTGCATCTATGATGTTGGTGCGGCGAAAAGGATGCCAAAGTTCGGGGTCATAAGGTATCATTTCGGTCGGAGTTGGATGAATGGAGTGTTTGACCTTATCCAAGCAGGGCTGCGTTGCAGAACAGAGAACGATCGTTGCACCACAAATATCTACTAAAAAGTTGATGCCAAGATCGAATAGCGTGAGCATTTGACTAGGTACTGTTTGTACTTCGTCAATTACGATCACGCTGTTACACAAACTTTGAAATCGACGAATGCTTGTCGTTTTTCCAGAAAACATTGTGTTAAGAAGCTGAACAAGTGTTGTGATGATCACAGGAGCATCCCAACGCTCTACCGCAAGCTCATGCAGGTCAAGATCGGGGCTTTCGTCTGTTTTCAAAACATTGCTGTGGTGTTCAAGCACGATACTATCGTCACCGAGATACTTTCGGATTTCTGCGGCGTTTTGCTCAAGGATCGTCAGGAGCGGAGACGTGAAGATAAGACGTTGCTTTCCCCATTTTTGCGCATGTGCTAGCGCATAACGGAGAGAGCTTAATGTTTTGCCTGAGCCTGTTGGGACGTTCAAACGAATGATCGAACCGTGATTTTCTGCGAATTCCCGACATTTTTGCGAGATTTCGGCTCGTGCTTTCTGAATAGGGGTATCCTGCGGGAATTGCGCTAGTTTATTCTCCATGTACTGCAAATAAGGCTTCCAAAATAGTTTCCAATCCTTTGGCGGTTCGGGAGCGTGTACGCCAGTAACGAATTCTGCTGTATCGCGGCGATCACCGTCAATGACTGCGGAGAGCAGAAGCCGTGCGAGTAGCCCAAAATAGAAAGAACATTCTTCATCACTCTCTTGTGCAAGAGTATCTATACGCGCATAGATAGGGAGTAACTCGCTGTTTGCGATTTGAAAAAGCTGATTGATCTCGCTATGATCGGCACACTCCGATAAATAATTATTCAGACTTTCTTCATACCCGATTTTTGAGGTCTCGAGACGATGGAGAAAGCCCAAATTACCATCTGTATCTACGCAGTCAAATAGACCATGGTGTGCGCCTGCTGCATATGCAAGCAGTTCAGCGGTCAAATCCTCATAGGAAGCTGCTGTATTTGCGTGAAACGACTGCAAAAGCATACGGCAAGCGGCAAAGCTATGATTGACTGAACCACGAGAGCTGATTCCTGAAAGAAGATAGGACTGGAATTCTTGCTTCATTTTCCCCATATCATGCAGGAGCGCGGCAAGATAGGCAGCATTGCCCAGTTTTACCGATGAGAGAGAAGACTTGGCGTATGTAGCGGCTGCACGGCAATGCTCGGTCACGGTCTGTTTATGGAATTCCCCTGATTTATTTTGGTAATAGTGCGAATAAAATTCCATTATTATGTCTCCGTTCTAGTAACTATTTACAATATACCATATTTCTGTATCTTTGACAACCCTTAGTACGCTTTTTGCAAAAAATGGTTCTATAATTACCGAGGACAAAACATCATCTCGATAATCATAGAACCATAATAGCATTATTTTGCCGAAAGTTCGACGGCGCGGCGGAGGATGGAGTGGGCGGGGACTTGGGTGGGGAGCTGGAGTTTGAAGCGCATCTGGGGATTGCGGGGCTCGTCGAGAGGTGTGCCGTCGATATTGTACATCTGCTCGGCGGTGAACTCTACGGGGCGCAGGTCAGGTCCGACGACTTCGAGCGTATCTCCAATGCGGAATTTATTATTCAAGCTACATACAGCAAGCCCATTTTCGTCGCATTGCTCGACCTTTGCGCAGATCTGCCACTCGCGGATGTAGCGAGAATGCTCGGTGTACTGCCCTGGTTCGCCAAAGTAGAAGCCCGTCGAATACACACGATGGGAAACATGATCGACCTCATCGCGCCAAACGCGGTCGATCTCGCGCCCTGCGGCGATGTCGTCGATCACATGGCGATATGCGCCTGTGACGATGGCGGCATAATAGGCGGATTTTGCGCGCCCCTCGATCTTGATGCAGTCGATGCCCGCATCCATCAGCTCTTTGAGGTGGTTGATGGTGCACATATCGCGGGAATTTAGGATATATGTACCCTTTTCATCCTCGAAAACGGGGAAATATTCATTCGGGCGCTTTTCTTCCATCAGCGCGTACTGGTAGCGGCAGGGCTGTGCGCACGCGCCGCGATTGCTGTCGCGTCCTGTCATGTAATTGCTCAAAAGGCAACGCCCAGAGTAGCTGACGCACATCGCGCCGTGCCCGAATGTCTCGATTTCGAGATCCTGCGGGCATTTTTCGCGAATGCCAATGATCTCTTTGAGACTGAGCTCACGCGCAAGGACGACACGTTTTGCGCCGAGGTCATACCATGCGGTCGCGCATTCGTAGTTTGCGATCGACTGCTGTGTAGAGATGTGTCGCTCGCAATGCGGGGCGTATTTTCCTGCGAGGGTGAATGCGCCAAGATCGGCAACGATCAGCGCATCGACACCTGCATCATCGAGCTGCTCGAGGTATGCGGGGAGCGCCGCGACCTCTTCATTTCGGGGCATGGTATTGACGGTCACGTGCACCTTTACGCCGTGCGAGTGGGCGTATTCGACGGCGCGTGGCAGCTCCTCGGGGGAGAAGTTCCCCGCAAAGGAGCGCATACCGAAGCTCGTTCCCGCAAGGTAAACGGCATCCGCGCCGTAAAGCACGGACATTTTCAGCCGTTCCATATCGCCCGCGGGGCTTAGTAATTCGATTTTGTTCATTGTGCATCCTCGCTTGTGCGGAATTTTTCAACCCATTTCTGATGCTCCTCGTAAGTCTTGGAGAACTGATGCAGGCGGGTCTCGGGATTGAGCACGTAGTAGAAATAGTCGGTGGACTGTGGCTCAAGTGCGGCATTCAGGCTCGAAAGACCGGGGTTCGAGATGGGGGTGGGCGTAAGTCCTGCATTCGTGTAGGTGTTGAACGGGCTGTCGATCTTGAGATCTTCGCTCGTCAGAGGCATGACTTTTCCTGTCTCGGGATCGATGTTTCCATCGAGTGCGTAGTAGATGGAAGCGTCGATGTTAAGATAGCGCTCATATGCCTGCTTGCCCGCAAGGCGGTTATAGATCACGGATGCGATCGTTGCGCTCTCGGCAGAGCCAGCAGTTTCCTCTTCGATAAGGGATGCGATGATGACGATATCGCGTGCCGTCAACGCGCGCTCGGCGATCTCTTCCTCGGAGACACCGTTTTTGCGCATCATTTCGGCAAAACGCTCATTGAGCGCGGGGATCTTTGCGCGCATTTCATCGCTGAAGCGATTATTAAAGCCAGTTAGAAGCTTGCCAAGCGCTTCGCGCGGGGTGGAATTGACATAGAACTGGTAGGTATCGGGGAAGAGGTAGCCCTCTAAGCAGTAGCGGTCGCCACGCTCGAGCCCTTCAAGGAACCAGAAGTCGGAGAAAGCGCCATTTGCTGCATATTCTTCCAAAGACGCAACAGAGCAAACATTGTTGTCAGCAAGAAGCTGGAAGATCTGACGGCAGTTGTAGCCCTCGGGGATCATGACCTCGGTAACGGTGCGATTCGAGGAGCTGGGAGAGAGCGCATTTGTGAGCGCGTGGTAGTCGAGAATGGTATTGAGCTCAAAATAGCCCGTGATGATCTCGTCCTCTGCACCCGTGATCTTTGCGTAGAGCTTGAAAAGCTCGGGGTATTTGACAAGACCTGCATCCTGAAGCTTAGCGGCGATGGTATCGATGGTATCCGATTCGACAATGGTGAGCGTGACGGGCTTATTTTCGCGCCCGAACGCAAGCACATCTGCCGCACCGACCCAAAGGAGCTTGCCGAGCGTCGTACCGATCGCGATCACGATGAAAAGCCACACGGCGGTCACGAGCAGATGGGGAATGCCGAAGAAGCCATCGCCCTTACGATGCTTGGGACGGCGCTTGCGGGGGATCTTCTTTGTGCGCTTGTGCTTGCGGTGGGGGATATCCTCGGTCACGGGTGGGGTATCGAGCATGGCATCAAATTCTTCCTTACTTTCAGGCTCATCGGCGCGGAATGGCGCATCGATCTGCGTTTCCTGCGGTGCATCAAGGATCGGATCATAGGGAACAAAGGGAGCAACTTCTGCTTGCGGTGCAGAGGAGAAGTCTGCAATAATGCTGTCGAGCTCGGCATCCTCTTGCGAGGTGGGGACGCTTGACTGGGGCGCATAGCAAAGCTGTGTGTCGTCCATATCAGGCGTAACAGGGGGCTCGGGATCGTAGAGAATGGGGCTGTCCCACGGTTCGTCGGTAGGGACTTCCTCTTCTTTTTCAGGCATATAGCTGTCCATAGCGGGCATTTCCGCGGGGATCTCCTGCTCGGAGACATCTTCACGGAAGAAAGATTCAACAAAATCCTCTTCCTGCTCCTGCGCAGGTGCTTCTGGTGTAAAAATTGTGGGATCAATGAAAACCTCGCCATCCTCTGCGGGAGGCTCGGAGGTAGAGGGCTCGGTCAGAAAACCATCCTCATCGGGGAATAATTCGTTTTTATCTTCCATAAATTTCCTCCTGTCAACGGATCACGATCTGCTCGGCGATGCGGCTGGCTTCCTCTGCGCCACAAAGCACCTCAACGAGCTTTAAGCCAAAGGCGACAGCACATCCTGCGGATGCGGCGGTGATGAGCCGACCGTCGTGCACGACAGCGCACTTGTGCATCACGGCGTTGCCCATTTTTTCTTCAAACCCGGGGTAGCACGTAGCGTTGTGGTGATCGGTGATATTTAGCTCAGCAAGGATCGAGGGCGCGGCACAGATGGCGGCGACGAATTTTTCATTCTCCCATGCAAAACGAACGGCATTTAGCGCTTCCTCGCTTGCGCGAATAGACGCTACGCCACCAAGACCACCGGGGAGCACGATCATCTCAAGGGCGGTCAGATCCATTTCTCCGAGGGTGATATCGGCGGTGACGGGAATGCCATGCGAGCCTGTCACCACTTTGCCGCTGATACCAACGGTGAGCACGTCCACACCTGCGCGGCGCAGAAGATCGATCGGTGCGATGGCTTCGGTTTCCTCAAAGCCAGTTCCAAGAAGCAGATAGACCATACTTATTCCTCCAGACACGTTAAGATGTGGCGGTAGATCTCGTCGTGGATATCCTCGATCGAGCGCATCTTGCCATCCTGCACACAGTCGATCACTGTCCAGCCGTAGAATTCGGCGGCGGCTTTTCCTGTGCGGCGGCAGGTGGTGAGATAGGTAAGATCCTGCTCGTGGATATCGGCGTGGGTGTTCGTCTGGGCTTCGCGCGAGCGCATAAGCTTTTCCGTGAAGTCTGTGGGAACGTCCAGATAGATCACAAGGTCGGGCTTCGGGAGCCCCAGACGGTCGTATTCAAATTCATACAGCCAGTTGAGGAACTCAGGCTGCTTCTCAGGGGATTCCTTGGAAGCTTGATGCACGGCGTTAGAAGTGGTGTAACGGTCGGATACGACAAGACCGCCGTTTTCATACCAGTCGCCCCAGACTTTTTTGTAGGATGCGTAGCGGTCAACGGCATAAAAAGCGGATGCGGCATAGGCGCTCACATCGGAAGGGTGTGCGCCAAATTCACCGCCTAGGTACATACGGATGAGCGCAGAGCTTGGCTCGGAATACTGAGGGAAAACGAGCTTTTGAAATGCGATGTTGTTTTTGTTCAGGCGTTCGGTGAGCAGACGGAACTGCGTGCTCTTTCCAGAGCCATCCGTGCCTTCGATTACGATTAGTTTACCCATAAAATATCTCCTTACAGTTTGGACATATTATCATAGGTTACAATATAGCACAATTTTGCCCGTTTGTCCACAGTTGACGCCTTATGGTTTCTTTAATTTTCTGAAAACAAGCGCTTTCTATATAAAATCGGCAAAGGCGGTTGCATATTTCGGCAAGAAATGATAAAATAAACCTATCTATGCTTAAAAAGATCAAAATGACAGAGGAAATGAATATGCAAGAGACGAATATAACGTTTGAGAGCCTTGGACTGAGCGAAAATATGCGCAAAGCGCTCGAGAAAAAGGGCTATGGATATCCCACGACCATTCAAGCGGAGGCGATCCCGCATTTTATGGCGTGGAAAGATGTGATCGCGAAAGCACCTACGGGTACGGGAAAGACCTTTGCATTCGGCATCCCCATGATCGAGCACATTGCCCCAGAGGTGGAAGGTGTGCAGGGGCTTATCCTTGCGCCGACGCGCGAGCTTGCAATCCAGATCGGGGATGAACTGCGCGGATTGCTTACATATTTTACGGGCATTCGTGTCGCTGTGCTCTATGGCGGCGCGGGCATCGGTGCGCAGATCAAACAGCTCGAAAAGAAGCCGCAGATCGTCGTTGCGACCCCCGGACGGCTTATGGACCATTACAATCGTAAGACGGTCAGATTGGATAAGATCCAGACAGTTGTGCTCGACGAAGCGGATCGTATGCTCGATATGGGCTTTTTCAAGGATGTTACGCGCATCATTGACAAGGTGAAGAACCGCCGCAATCTGGGACTGTTCTCCGCGACCATTTCGCAGGAGGTCATGACGGTTTCGTGGATGTATCAGCGCGATGAAGTAGAGATCACCGTTGAGCCGAAGCAGGAGGACAGACCCGACATCGATCAGTTTTTCCTGACCTGCACGCCCCTTGAAAAGGCGGAGAAAACGCTCAAGCTGATCCGCGCGCAGGGGTATGAGCGTGTGATGATCTTCTGCAATACCAAGCATATGTGCCAGCGCCTTTGCGATGAATTTCAGCGCGCGGGACTGGACTGCGACTGCATCCACGGAGATATTCGCCAGAAACAGCGCGAAAAGACGATGCTAAATTACCGCAACGGCTCACTTGCGGTGCTGATCGCGACGGATGTTGCCTCGCGCGGGATCGATGTGGACGATGTGGATTGCGTGATCAATTATGATGTTCCCGAGGAGAATGAATACTACATCCACCGCATCGGCAGAACGGGACGCGCCAAGCGAAAGGGCGTTGCGTGGAGCATTATCGGCAATTTCCCTGAAAAGGCGAAGCTTGATGAGATCGCAAAATTCTCCAATTACACCGTAAAAGCGATGGTCATGCAGGAAGACGGCACGCTGACGGAAGAAGTGCCGAAAACACCCGCCGTCCCCAGACGGCGTATGCGTTGAACGCGCGGCAAAAGGGGTTTCTGCTCCTGTGCTCGACACTTGGAAACCCTGAACGCAAAGTCCTCACGCAAGCACAGCTCCGCCAGCTTGCCGCACGCGTGGCGATGATGGAAAAACCGCATCAGGAGCGCGAGCTTGCACTGTGCGACCTTATGGCGCTCGGCTATCGTGAGGAAATGGCGCAGCATATTTTGTCGCTTCTAGCTGATACGGCGCTTCTGGAACGCTATCTTTCCCGTGCGTCCCATGCAGGATGCGCCTGCGTTACGCGCGCGGATGCGGGATATCCCATCCGTTTGCGCAGAAAGCTCGGTACAGATGCGCCCGCCTGCCTATGGCTGAAAGGTGACGCGAGCATTTTGAACACACGTGCAGTCGCACTCGTTGGCAGTCGCGATCTGCGGCAGGAGAATGCGCGCTTTGCCGAGAAAGTTGGTGCACAGGCGGCACGTCAGGGCTATACGCTCGTATCGGGGAATGCACGCGGTGCAGATCGCACAGCGCAGGAAGCCTGCCTTTCGGCGGGCGGGCGCGTCATTTGTATCGTTGCCGATCCCCTTACGGAGCATCCAAAACGGGAAAATGTGCTCTACGTCAGCGAAAATGGATTTGAAGAACCGTTTTCTGCTCAGCGTGCGCTCAGCCGCAACCGCTGTATTCATGCGATGGGGGAAAAGACTTTTGTCGCGCAGGTAACGCCTCGCCGTGGCGGGACATGGGATGGCAGCGTGAAGAACCTGCGCCATGGGTGGAGCACGCTTTTCGCCTTTGCTGATGGCTCGGAGGGGACGGAACTGCTCGTACAGATGGGCGCAGAACGCGTCACCTTGGCAGAAACGGCAGATATCGATGCGCTGTACGGTGCGGATTTCAGCCTGTTTGACGAATGATTTTTCATTGCCTTTCCTGCTTTGGCGCTGTAAAATATAAGTATACTAAGCTTGGGGGTGGAGCATGTGTTGCGGAAAAAATGGATGGGTATCTTTGTGGCTTTTTTCTGCTGTGCGGTGCTTTGCGCGTGCGCGGAGGCATCCGATGGCATCGGTAACGAGACTGAGATGAGCGAACAGACAGATGCGCAGGAACAGACGAATTCCACCGAGGAAACATTCGACTTTTCGAGCTGGAATGTGCGCCATGAAGCGTACAATTTCGTCGAAGCGCCTGAAGGCTATTTTGATGATGCACTTTTTATTGGAGATTCGCGCACCGTCGGAATGCAGGCATATGGCGATATTCCAGAGGCGACCTATTATGCCAAAAATGGCATGACCATGTATGACATTTTTATCGACGGCGCATTTTCTGACCGTATGCACAAAGTGCTCGAAGAGGGCGATTTTTCAAAGGTCTATGTGATGCTTGGCATCAACGAGCTTGCGGGCGATCTGGAAACGAATCGCGACAATTTTCGCGCAATGCTCACGCAGATCCAAGCGCTTTGCCCGAATGCGATCATTTTTATTCAGGCAAATCTGCGCGTCGCCGCCGCGCGCTCCAATGTAGACCCTGTCTATAATAATCCGCGGCTCGATTCGTACAATTCCATGCTCAGCGAGCTTGCAAACGGCGAGGACATCTTTTACATCGATGTGAACATTCTCTTTGATGATGGCTACGGAAATCTTGCTTCTCAGCATACGTTTGATAACACGCACTTAAACCCCGACAGCTATCCAACATGGACAGCATGGCTTCGCGCAAACGCCATCGTCAAGGAATGAAATAGGATATTCAGTATCTTTGGGGACTGCCACGAAAAATGGCAGTCCATTTTTGTGCAGATTTTTCTGCAATTTCGATGGTATCTGCGCGCTTTTCCCGTAAATTCGACAAGTCGCCCCCGCTATAATGGGTCTATCCAGAAAGAAAGGGGAGAATACATATGAAAATCTGGGTACTTGCATTTCTGATCGTAGCGACGGGGATACTGGGGGGCTGTTCGGTCGAGGAGGTGGAGATGGCGACCTTTCCGAGCTATGCATCGGTCACGCGAAAAGAGCAGACACAAAAGGAAAATAAAATGCAACGGGATATCGCAATGTGGTATCATTGCCAGCTTCGCAAAGGTGTTTCTGAGGGGGAGCTGAAAAGCGCGTATGATAGCATTTTGTTTTACGAAAATGGTGTGATGGGGACACTTACGCTTTCGGAACAATCGGTATCAATGCCCATTTACCACGGGGTTTCTGCAAATGTACTGGAAAAAGGTGCAGGGCATATGCCATCATCCGCATTTCCGATCGGGGAAAAGGGAAGTGTGAGCATCCTTGTGATCGCAGAGGGAGCTGAGATCACGGCGGGGGAGCATATTGAAATATCGATCGCAGGGGAAAAGACCACCTACGTCGTCACACAGGTGGATGTCGAAAGTTCTGATATTCCAACGCAGTCAGAAGAAACGCTCCTTGTGATCATTTTCCGCGGTGAGCGGAGCACACGGAGCATTTTGTGTGGTATTGATACAAGCTTACAGGAATTTTCGGGCGGATAAGGGAAAAATTTTTGCTTTTTTGGCGCGATCGGAACGTTTTCTCTGATTTTTGTGGTTGTAATATTGACGAGAATGATGTATAATGGTTTAGATTTGGAATGATTACCACATCGGGAGAATGAACGAACATGGTTATGAAAAGCATTGAAAATTATCTCAAGCCAGGTTGCCACGTGCACCTTGTGGGCATCGGCGGTGTGTCGATGCGTCCGCTTGGGCTCGTGCTCAAAGAAATGGGCATGGTGGTCAGCGGCTCGGATATGAATTCCTCCGTCTCTACCGACGAGCTGATCGCGCAGGGCATCCATGTCAGCATCGGACATGCGGCAGAGAATATCGCGGGCGCGGCTTGCATTATCCGCACCGCCGCCGCACATAATGATAATCCTGAGATCGCCGCTGCACGTGCGGCGGGCATCCCTGTATTTGAGCGCGCGCAGGCGTGGGGACAGATCATGAAAGCGTATAAAAATGCGATCTGCATTTCTGGCACGCACGGAAAGACCACAGCAACGTCCATGATGACCCACATCCTCATGGAAGCGGATGCTGACCCCACGGTCATGATCGGTGGTTATCTGCCACTCCTGCACGCGGGACATCGCGTGGGCAAGGGCGATACCATCGTGCTGGAAAGCTGTGAATACTGCGATTCTTTCCTTAATTTCTTCCCGACGCTTGCCGTCGTGCTGAATGTGGAAGCGGATCATCTTGACTACTTTAAGGATCTGAAAGATGTGCAGAAGTCTTTCCGTGAGTTTGCGGGGCTTGCGACGAATGGTGTCATTGCAAACGGAGACGATGTGCACACGCGGCAGGCGATGGAGGGCATCGACTGCATTACCTTCGGCTTGAATCCTGATAACCGCATCACCGCCGCAAATATGGCGGCAGACTGGCGGCATTTTGATGTGATGATCGATGGCAAATTCTTCTGCCACCTCGATATGGGCGTGCTTGGACGGCACAATGCACTCAATGCGCTCGCCATTGCTGGCGCGGCGTGGATGATGGGGATTTCGGGTGAGACTGTCGCCGCAGGCATTCGCTCGTTCCATGGCGCAGGACGGCGCATGGAATATAAGGGAAGCTTCGGCGGTGCAAAGGTCTATGATGACTATGCGCATCATCCCGATGAACTTGCAGCGACGATCGCCGCGGTGCGCTCCATGGGCGATCATCGGCTTGTGCTTGCATTCCAGCCGCACACCTACACTCGCACAAAGGCGCTTTTTGACGATTTTGTGCGCGAACTGTCGAAGGCAGACGTTGTTGTGCTGACCGAGATCTATGCCGCACGTGAGCGCAATACCATCGGTATTTCCTCTGCTGATCTTGCAAAGAAGATACCCGGAAGCGTATTTTGCGAGACGCTCCCCGATGTTACGCAATGGTTGCGCGAGAATATCAAGCCCAACGATATCGTCCTTACCGTCGGTGCAGGCGATATCTTCCGCGCGGGAGAAGCGCTTCTCAAAGATATCTAAAAATATCGAAAAAGCCTCGCCCATTGGGCGAGGCGATGCAGGCTTTATTCCTCGAGCACAAGATGTTCGATCCCCGAATCTTGAAATTCGGACATATAGCGGTTCATGCGGGAAATGATCTCGTCGTAGTTTTCTTCGTCGATCTGGGCATAGTCCATATCGCGGCGGGAAAGCTCCTCGGCGAGGATCTCGTAGAATACATTGTCTTCGTAGTAGGCAATGGCTTCGTGAATGCCGCCCTCTTCGTATGCCTTGGAGGGAATGATCGTGCCCTCCCACGGCTCGGCAAGCACGCCCATACCGCATTCGCGACATTTGGCAAAAAGCTTGCTTTCCAGATTGTCATAATCGGCGAAGCGGTCATCTCCGCGGGTGGAATTTAAGATCCAGTTTCCGATGTATACCATGTCGAGTAAAAGCCGAAATTCACGGTTACTGAGTTCTAGCTGCATGATCGATCCTCCTAGCACAAGCGATTGAAGCTATTATAGCACGAAACTTCTGAATTTCCAGATGGAAATTGTTAATTATTTTTCAAAATGAGGCGAAATACATGAAAAAATTGAGCGTGTGCATTCTCTTTGGCGGCATGAGCCCTGAGCATGAGGTCTCTTTGCGCTCAGCAGAGTCTGTTCTGAACAATATCGATAAAGAAAAGTACAATATTTTCCCCGTTGGCATTACAAAAGAGGGAACTTGGATCCTCTATGGCGGGCATGACTATTCGCTTCTGCCCACGGGTGAATGGCGCGACCATCCGACCAACCGTCGTGCTGTCCTCTCGCCGATGCGCGGGCAGGGATTGCTCAGCTTTGAGGGTGACTGCGTTGTGCGCGAGCGGATCGATGTTGTTTTCCCTGTGCTCCATGGCGAAAACGGCGAGGACGGCGCAATGCAGGGACTTTTGCAGATGGCGGGCATTCCTTATGTCGGCCCGCATATCGCCGCTTCTGCGGTTTCTATGGATAAGACGCTCACGAAGCTCGTTGCTGACCATGCGGGCGTGACGCAGGCGGCATGGCAGCTCGTTTGGCGGCAGGAACTGGATAATCGCATGGAGCTCGTGCTCGATTCGTTGGAAACGCGCTTTTCTTATCCCATGTTCGTAAAACCCGCGGGCACAGGCTCGTCGGTCGGTGTCTCCAAGGCGACGGATCGGGAATCGCTCATGCGTGCGCTCCTTGCCGCGGCGGCATTTGATGAAAAGATCCTTGTTGAGGAATTCATCCACGGACGAGAGATCGAAGTCGCAGTGATGGGAAATGACAATCCTGTTGCTTCCATCTGCGGTGAGATCGATTCTGGCGCGGATTTCTACGATTACGAGGCAAAGTACATCACCGATACATCCGTTGCCTATGTTCCTGCGCGCATCCCCGAGGATGTGGCAGAGAATGTGCGCGAAACGGCGGTCAAGATCTATAGTGCCATCGGCTGTCAGGGCTTGAGCCGTGTCGATTTCTTCGTGACATTTGAAGAAAATAAGGTCGTGTTCAACGAGATCAATACGCTCCCTGGTTTTACCTCGATCTCCATGTACCCCAAGCTATTTGCGGCAAGCGGGATCGGTTACTCCGATTTGATCGACCAGCTCCTTGCGCTGGCGTTGGAGGCAGAAAAATGAAGTCTCCTGTGATCCTTTCCATTCTCGGCAGACAGCGCTATGCGGGGCAAGAGCCTGATACCATCGAGCTCGTGACCGATGGAACGATGGAATTTCGTGACGGCGGGTGGAATATCGCCTATGAAGAAAGTGAGCTGACGGGGCTTGCAGGTGTCACGACAACATTTCGCATTGAGCCTGAGCGCGTGAAGCTGACGCGCAAGGGCGCGCTGAACTCTGAAATGCTCTTTGAGCGCGGGCAGTCGCATGATTGCCTGTATCAGATGCCCTTTGGCGCGCTTATGATGCGCATTCATGCGACCCATGTATTCTATGACATTGTACCCGATGGTGGTGTCGTGGATCTTGTGTATCGCATCGAAATTGAAAACAGCGAAGCGGGCGAGGTGGACTATCATCTCGAGATCCGCAAGAAGTAAAGAAATGGAAAAGGGAGTGCGTCGCACTCCCTTTTTGTGTTATTCCGATTCGATTGGGGTATCTTCGGGTGGCGTTTGCTGAGGCTCTGTCTGCACTGTCGTCGATTCTGTTGCGATGGTCGTGGGTGCTTCCGTCGTTGATTCTGTTGCGATGGTCGTAGGAGCTTCCGTCGTTGCCTCAGGTTCAGGCTGTGTTGTCGGCTCGGTGGGAGGGGCGGTCGGTGCAGTCGTAGGCTCAGTCGTGGGTTCAGTTGTGGGCTCTGTGGGGGTCGTTGTGGGCTCGGTCGGCGTGGTCGTCGATTCAGTCGGTGCGGTGGTCGGCTCGGTCGTTTCCTCTGTGGGTGCTTCCGTAGAGGGCTCGGTTTCCTCGATGATCTTCGCAACGACCTGATTGCGCGCTTTATAAGTCGATTTTGCCTCAAAATCACGCGAGATCAGCTCATCAGTTTCCTTGCTGTACTTGCACTTATAGGTCTTTACCGTGTAGCCTGTGTAAGGCGTTGTGATGATGTCGCCATCTTTATAGCCCTTTTCGTTGTCTTTGTCAAACTCTTTATACTCGACCTCGTAGTTTTTGACGGAAAGGATCTCATACTCCATCTTGACGTAGTAATCCTTTACATCTGTGCCGACGAGGCGAATATTAACGTAGCCGTCTTTTACTTCGGCTTCAATGCGGATGGGGTAGTCTGTATTGTTTGTGAATTTGAATTCTGGACCGCCCCAACTTACGGTTGCATCCATGCCAAAGTCGATATAGCTTGAAACATAGCTGTGCGCCTGACGCACATCGATCTGTAGATCGGCAAGGAGCGTTGCATAGTAAAGCGTGGAAGATACCTGACAGATACCGCCACCAAGTTCCGATACGGTTTCGCCGTTTGCATATGCGGCGGCGGGCTTATAGCCCGCTTCTTCGGTTCGCTTGCCAAGAACTTCGTTATACGAAAGCTGCTGACCTGGCATGAGTACCTGACCGTTGAGAGAGGCGCAGGCAACACGCAGGTTATTATTGCGGTTTTCGCTGTTTGTGTGCTTCGTTTTCGCCGATGCGAGCACGTCGCGGAACAAAAGCTTTGCAAGCTCCTCAGCGTCGTTTTCGGGTTCGACATACTCCATGGGAATGCCGACGGTCGTATTTGGCTCGGCTTGTGCAAGAAGCTCCTTTGCACGCGCAAGATCGAAGGTATAGCCGTAGCTTCCAGCGATCACGTCAAAAGTCTTCATATCCATCTGCGCATCCACGGGCGCGACCGTGAGCTCAGCGTAGATCGCATCAAGATCGAGCGCTTCGGGCTCGGTCACGGGGGCATCGTCGCGTGCATCGACTTCAAAGGTGTTGAAGCTGTAGGCATCGAGAATGCGGTTGTAGAGCACATCGATATCTAAGTATTTGCCCTCTGCGCCACGATTGAGCAAAAGCGTCTGACAGGGCGCATCGGCGCTCCATTTGTCCTCAGCAAGTTCGGGCATTTCGCCCTCAAGACGGTAGGACGCGGCGGCATAGGTGCTGTTGAAGCTCGCACCATATGTTTCGAGCGTGCTGCGGATATAATCGGTATCGAGCGTCAGATACGAAAGGAGCGCAATGTGGTACTGCCCGCGAAGCGACTGCTCATAAGCCTGTTGCTGCTGCGCCTTACTGCCTGTGCGACCGTATTCGTATGCCGCTTCGACTGCGGCATCTACGTCAAGCGAAGCGCGGGTATTGGTAGGCGTGAGTTTCAGGGTCGAATCGGGGAGATAAACGACCATATCTGTGCCCGTGTAGGTGATGTCAGTTGCCTGATGGAGGGCTTTTTTCGCTTCCTCGCGGGTCATGCCACCGATATTGACACCTGCAACGGTCACATTATTGAGGATCAATCCGTTATCGACGGCATCACTCAGGAAATATCCACCCGTGATCACCGCCGCGACAAGCACGACAAGCGCAAGGACACAAAGGGCGATGATCGCCGTTTTCTTATTCTTCTGAATGGAGGGGCTTTCGGGCTCTTCAAAATCTTCAAACGGCTCTTGATACGGCTCGTCGTCGAATGGTTCTTGATACGGTGTATCGTCGCGCTCCTGAAATTCCTGACGCGGCGTATTTTGTGCAAACATGGGCTGTTCGCTCACTTGCTCGATCGCCTGCTCTATTTCCTGATCCTCGCGGAATTGCGTGCGGGGCTTGGAAAACTTTCCTTTTGCCATAGGATCATCTCCTTGATTATGGATTTTTCTCCATTGTATCATAGATCGCGCAAGAAAACAATGGGAAAGTTGTTAACATAATCTTTAAGAATTGCATAAGACGGAGAATTTTTCGATGAATACCTTGCATTGCTTCAGGCTATCGACCTTCGGCGTGAGGGCGAGGCGCAATGTCGGCTGTTTGGCACTTGCGACGAAAACAATGCGCTTATTATAGTCGGGATCGGCACAAAGGGCGCTGACTGCGTCGAAATTCAGATTGCTGAGCGTGAAGAAAATGTCGCCCGCTTTCTGCTTGATGTCCTGCACGCCACAGCGCCGTGCATTGGCACGCAAGAGGGCGATGTCGATCAGGTTCAGCACGCCCTTTGGCGGCTCACCGTAACGATCGACGATCTCATCGAGCAGATCATCGGCATCTTCTTCCGTGCGGATGGCTGCCATGCGGCGATACAGATCCATGCGCTCTTCACCGCGTACAACGTAGTTTTTGTCAACATTCGCGGTGACATTGAGGTCGGCGGTGCATTCGGGTGTCTTTGGTGCTTCGCCCTTTTCTTCGAGAACCGCTTCATCGAGCAGTTTTAGGTACATATCATAGCCGACGCTCATCATATGTCCCGACTGCTCCGCACCGAGCAGATTTCCTGCACCGCGAATTTCGAGGTCACGCATGGCAATCTTGAATCCAGAGCCGAATTCGGCAAAGTCACGGATCGCGGAAAGACGCTTTTCGGCAACTTCGGAGAGATTTTTGTCGGGTTTGTATGTGAAATAGGCGTATGCATGGCGCGTGGAGCGTCCAACTCGTCCGCGAAGTTGGTGAAGCTGAGATAGCCCGAATCGGTCGGCATTTTCGATGATGAGCGTGTTCGCGTTCGGTATGTCAAGACCAGTTTCGATAATGGTCGTGCATACGAGCACCTGCACATCGCCCTCTGCCATCGCGCGCATGACGTCCCCAAGCGCATCTTCGCCCATTTGTCCGTGCGCGACTGCGACAGATAGTCCGGGAATGCGGCGGCGCAATGCGCCTGCGCATTGGTCAATGGTTTCTGTCCGATTATGCAGGTAGTACACCTGACCGCCACGCTCGATCTCACGGCGGATCGCATCGTCGATGATGGCATTGTTGTGCTCCATCACGAATGTCTGGACGGGGTAGCGGTCTGCGGGCGGCTCTTCGATGGTGGACATATCACGGATACCAGAAAGTGCCATATTGAGCGTGCGGGGGATCGGGGTGGCAGAGAGGGTGAGCACGTCGATGCCTTTGGAGATCTCTTTTAGGCGTTCCTTATGGCTCACGCCAAAGCGCTGTTCCTCGTCGATGATAAGAAGTCCCAGATCCTTGAATTCGACGCTCTTTTGCAGGAGTTTATGCGTACCGATGATGAGATCGACTGCGCCTGCACGTAGTTTTTGCAGCGTCGCGCGCTGCTGTTGAGGGGTGCGGAAGCGGCTGAGCACATCGATATTCACAGGGAAACCACGTAAGCGACTTACCGCAGTCTGGTAGTGCTGCTGTGCAAGCACGGTGGTCGGGACTAAGATCGCGACCTGCTTGCCGTCCATGACCGCTTTCATCACCGCTCGAAGTGCGACTTCTGTTTTGCCAAAGCCAACATCGCCACAGAGCAGACGATCCATCGGCTGAGGGGATTCCATGTCGTGCTTGATGTCGGCGATACAGCGGAGCTGATCGTCCGTTTCGGGATAGGGGAAATTGTCCTCAAATTCCTTTTGCCACGGCGCATCGGGGGAGAATGCATAGCCGAGCTGACGTTTGCGCGCGGCGTAGAGCTGAATGAGCTCGCCTGCCATGTCCTTTGCCGCCTTGCGCGCCTTGGCTTTTGTTTTCTGCCATGCGTCTGAGCCGATCTTATTCAGGCGGACATTGGCATCTTCACCACCGCCACCGATATACTTGCTCACAAGGTCAAGTTGTGTCGCGGGAACAAAGAGTGTGTCAGATCCTTGATAGGCGATTTTGATATAGTCCTTTACGGCATTGTCCACTTTGATCTGCTCCATGGCGACAAAACGGCCGATGCCGTAGTTTTCGTGCACGACGAGATCACCGGGGGTAAGATCGGTAAAGGAATTGAGTTTCTGACGATTGGTAGCGCCCGTCTTTTTGGCAGTAGCTTTTCGTTTGGGCTCGGTTTTTGCGATGAGCTGTCCCTCGGTCAAAATGGCGATCTTGCTCAGAGGATATTCCATGCCAAATGGGAGCGTTCCCTCGGATAGAAGGATCTGTCCCGCCTTTGGCATTGTCGTCAAAGGAATGCACAAAAATGCGGAAAGTCCCTGCGCACTGAGCATTTCCTGCAAAATTTCTGCACGGCGGCGCGTTCCACAGAGAACGAGCGAACCGAAATCCATTTTTTGATAGTGCTTTAAGTCCGTTGCGGCGGTATCTAGGTTGCCACCGTAGCTCGGTAGCTGTTTCGCAGTCAGGGGAAGGAGCTGCTTTGGCGGACAGTCCTCGGGATAGGATGTGCCACCGAATGCATCGAAGTAGACGACGCTTCTTCCGCGCAATGCGTGGCAGAACTGCTCCCATTCGCACACATAATCGCACAGTTCTCCTGCAAGCAGACCACCCTGCAAAAGGCTATCAAGCTGCATACCCATTTCGTCGATGCGTGCGCGTGCGGTGCGGTGGAGAGAACCTTGATCGCACACGGCGATCGTCGCATTTGCGGGGATATAGTCGAGCGCGGTCGCCATCTCGGGATAAATCAGCGCCATATAGCGGTCAGAAGCGGGATTATTTAGCCCGTTTTCGTATTTTTCCAGATCTTTCTGGAGCGTCGCAATGAGCGGTTCGTTGATATTCTTGCGCCGATGCTGGCGGGCGATCATGCTAGACAAGTCCTTGCACAGTCCCGTGATCCCATGCGGGTGCAGATGCGGTTGCGTTTCGCCGACGGGGAGAATGAGGACGCTGTCGATATTTTCACTTCGGCGCTGTGTATCGGGCGCAAACGTGCCCATGGTATCCAGCTCATCGCCAAAGAATTCGGCGCGGATGGGAAGATCGGAAGCGGGAGAGAAAATGTCAATGATACCGCCACGCACGGCAAACTGTCCTGCACCTTCGACCATGCCACAACGCGTATATCCTGCATCGGTGAGCTTCTGGATCAGGGAATCGATGGGATATTCCTGCCCGACCTCGAGCGTAAACGCGGCACGCATGAGCACATCGCGCGGCATGGTGCGCTGGCTGAGAGATTCCCAAGTGAAGATCTGGATGGCGGTTTTTCCGCTGGCAAGTTCGTGGAGCTGGCGTAGGCGCTTCTGCTCCCAGCTTCGTGAGACGACGGCGGCATCATAAAAGGTAAGGTCGCGGCTCGGAAGAATGGGGACGGTCTCACCGAGGAAGCATTTAAGCTCCTCCTGCATACGTCGCGCGGCAAGATCGTCGGGCAGAATGATCACCATGGGGGATTTGAGGTCATTTTTCAGTCCCGCGAGGATGTGCGTGCGGTTGATCTGACCGATGCCCGTGATGGCAGCACTTTCGCCGCAGGCGAGCGTTTCGACTGCGGTGCGGTATTCGGGTATGGTTTTAAGCAGGGTTAGTAACTGCTGCATAGTTCCACCTCCATTTTTGGGGAAAGCAACAAAGCGGAAAGGGGAATATCCTACCCCTTTCCGTGTGCTTTGTCAATATGTTACTTTTTTCCGCCGTAGCGGTTCGATGCTTCGGCAATGCCATGGTCGATGATAGCAAGTGCTGCAAGACCTGCATTTTTCAGCGCAGGTTCGAGCGCTTTTTCCTCGGTTGCGGAAAAGGTGGAGAGCACCCAGTTTGCAAGATCGTATTCGGGTGTCGGTTTTGCGCCGACACCGATCTTCACGCGGGGGAAACTCTGGCTACCAAGCTCTGCAATGATGGACTTGATGCCGTTGTGACCGCCAGCCGAGCCATCTGCACGCAGGCGCAGACGACCGCAGTCCATGGAAATATCGTCGAACAGGACGATGATGCGCTCGGGCGGAATGTGAAAATAGGCGCTTAGCTGTACGACTGCGCGACCTGAAAGATTCATATAGGTCTGGGGCTTGAGCAGGAAGAGTTTACGGTCATGGTAATTCACCTGTGTGTAAAGCCCCTGAAATTTCAGCTTGTCGATCTTACAGCCGAGCGAATCAGCAAGCAGATCGATCGCACGAAATCCGCAGTTGTGACGGGTCTTTTCGTACTCGCGCCCCGGATTTCCGAGCCCGACGATCAGCCAGCTTTCTGCGGAACTGTTTCTCAGCATTAGAACAGATCCGCGATCGAGGTGCCGCCGTGCACGTGCTCAATGGCACGGGCGAAGATGGGAGCGACATCGAGGAACTTGATCTTGCCCGAGAGGGTATTGCCGACCTGCGGGATGGTGTTCAGGAAGAGCATCTCCTTGATGGGGCTTGCTTCCAGACGCTCGTAAGCAGGGCCAGAGAGAACGCCGTGCGTTGCGCAAGCGTAGACTTCCTTTGCGCCACCGACTTCGATCAGCGCCTTTGCGGCATTGCAGAGAGAGCCAGCGGTATCGACCATATCGTCGTAAAGGATGCAGGTCTTGCCACGGACATCACCGATGATGTTCATGACCTCGCACACGTTTGCCTTGGGACGACGCTTATCGACGATCGCAAGGTTCATGTGCACCTTAGCGGCGAAGTTACGTGCGCGGGAAACAGAGCCAACGTCGGGGGAGACGACAACGTAGTCTTCCTCGTGGTTGCAGGTCTCCTCGGGGAACTTCTCGAGGTAGTAGTTGACAAAAGAGGGTGCACCCAGCAGGTGATCGAGCGGAATGTCGAAGAAGCCCTGGATCTGGGATGCGTGCAGATCCATCGTCAGCACGCGGTCTGCGCCTGCGATGGTGAGCATATTAGCAACGAGCTTAGCGGAGATGGGGTCGCGGGACTTTGCCTTGCGATCCTGACGTGCATAGCCAAAGTAGGGGATCACGGCGGTGATGCGGCCAGCAGAAGCACGGCGGCAAGCATCGATCATGACCAGCAGTTCCATCAGGTTGTCGTTAACGGGCTTGCAGGTGGACTGGATGAGAAATACGTCTGCACCACGAACGGTTTCTTCAAGGGACACGGAAGCTTCACCGTCAGCAAATGTTCTGACCGTAGCCTTACCCATTTCAATGCCGAGACACTTGCAGATGGTCTCTGCAAATTCGCGGTTGGAGTTGCCACAGAAAAGCTGGATCTTCTCGCTGTAAGCAATCATCTTTTGAATACCTCGCTCTTTAATTCTTTTTATGTTTGCTCACAGCCCATGCTGGAGCATCTTAATTATATCATTAAACACGGGGAAAATGCAACTGCTGAAATGGGGAAATATTGCCGAAATAATGGAAAATATCCGCGTCGGCTTACAGCAAACCGACCAAGATTTCAAAAAAGTGGTAACAGGAGGCAAAATAAAAATGCATAAACTTTTGTTTGACAAAACTCTTGTTTGCTTGCGCGAAATATGGTATACTATAAGGAGATTTTCGCGAACAGGAGAAAGAGCATGAACGACACCATTGAAATTCGCGGTGCGAGAGAGAATAACCTGAAAAATGTTGATTTGACCATTCCGAGAGATAAGCTTGTGGTATTTACAGGACTTTCTGGTTCTGGCAAATCAAGTCTTGCCTTTGATACCATCTATGCAGAGGGACAGCGGCGCTATGTTGAGAGCCTTTCGAGCTATGCGCGCCAGTTTCTTGGGCAGATGGACAAGCCCGATGTCGATTCCATCGACGGGCTTTCCCCTGCAATTTCCATTGACCAGAAAACGACCTCGAAAAATCCGCGTTCTACTGTCGGAACGGTGACGGAGATCTATGATTATCTACGTTTGCTCTGGGCGCGCGTCGGCACGCCCCATTGCCCAAAGTGTGGCAAAGAGATCAGCCGTCAGACCATCGATCAGATCGTCGATCGCGTGGAAGCGCTCGGCGAGGGAACGCGATTTATCATCCTTTCACCGATCGTGCGCGCCAAAAAAGGCGAGCATAAGAAGGTATTTGAAGATGCGAAGAAGTCGGGCTTCGCGCGTGTGCGTGTGGATGGGATACTGTATGACCTGACCGAGGAGATCAGCCTCGAAAAGAACAAAAAGCACACCATTGAGCTCGTCGTTGACCGCCTGGTGCTCAAAGATGGCCTGCGCCGCCGCCTTACCGATTCCATCGAAACGGCGTGCACCCATTCGGGCGGTCTTGTAACGATCGAACTGCCAACAACGCAGGAGGAACTTTCGTTTTCGCAGAACTACGCCTGTGAGGACTGCGGTATCAGCATGAGCGAGCTTGAACCGCGTATGTTCTCGTTCAATAATCCCGCAGGTGCGTGCCCTGACTGTACGGGTCTGGGATTTCAGCTCGTTGCTGATGCTGACCTTGTGATCCCAGATCGCTCAAAATCCATCTTTGAGGGTGCGATCCAAGCATCGGGCTGGCAAAATGCCCGCACGGATTCGATTTTTCGTATGTATTTTGAAGCGCTTGCGCAGAAGTACCACTTCTCGCTGACCGACCCTGTGAGCACGCTTTCGGCAGAAGCGATGGATGTGATCCTCTACGGCACGAAAGGCGAGAAACTGCGCATGACCTATAACCGTGGCAACGGCATGGGCGTTCTGGAGCAACCATTTGAGGGCATCCTCAACAATGTTTCCCGCCGCTATCGCGAGACGCAGTCCGATGCCGCGCGCAAGGAGCTGGAAGAGTGCATGGCAAGTGCGCCCTGTCCGCGCTGTCATGGTGATCGACTGAGCGATATTGCCCGCGCGGTCACGGTCGGCGGGATCGGCATTATGGATTTTTGCCGTATGAGCATCCGCGAGGAACTGAAATTCATGGACGCGCTCAAACTCGAGGGCAATATGGCGATGGTCGCGGAGCAGATCGTGAAAGAGATCCGTTCCCGCTTGCAATTTTTGACCGATGTGGGACTGAGCTATCTCACGCTTTCACGCGCGGCAGGTACACTTTCGGGTGGCGAGAGCCAGCGCATTCGCCTCGCTACACAGATCGGTTCGTCCTTGATGGGCGTTCTTTATATCCTCGATGAGCCGTCGATCGGTCTGCATCAGCGCGATAATGATAAGCTTCTTGGGACGCTACGCCACCTTTGCGACATCGGCAATACGCTCATCGTCGTTGAACACGATGAAGATACGATGCGTGCGGCGGACTATATCGTTGATGTTGGACCAGGGGCGGGTAGCCACGGTGGTGAGATCGTGGCATCTGGCACGATAGACAAGATCCTTGCTGAGCCACGCTCGGTGACAGGACAGTATCTTTCGGGCGTGAAAAAGATCCCGATTCCCAGCGCGCGCCGTGCAGGAAATGGGAAATATCTCTCCATCCGTGGCGCAAGTGAAAATAATCTAAAGAATATCGATGTGGACATTCCGCTTGGCACGCTTACCTGTGTCACGGGCGTATCTGGCTCGGGAAAATCGAGCCTTGTCAATGAAGTGCTCAATAAGACGCTTCTTGCCAAGCTCAACCATGCACGCACCCGCGCGGGGGCTTGCCGCTGTATCGAGGGCATCGAAAACTTAGATAAGGTGATCGACATTGACCAGAGCCCCATTGGCAGAACACCGCGCTCGAACCCTGCGACCTATACAGGCCTGTTTAACGATATCCGTGATCTGTTTGCATCGACAAACGATGCGAAAATGCGCGGATATGGTCCGGGACGGTTCAGCTTCAATGTCAAGGGCGGCAGATGTGAGGCGTGCTCGGGCGATGGACTTGTGAAGATCGAAATGCACTTCCTTGCCGATGTCTATGTCCCATGCGAAGTTTGCAAGGGTGCACGCTATAACCGCGAGACGCTTGAAGTGCACTATAAGGGCAAAAATATTGCCGAGGTGCTGGATATGACTGCGGAGGAAGCGGTTGATTTCTTTGAAAATCTACCGAAGATCCGCAGAAAAGCACAGACACTTGTGGAAGTCGGTCTGGGCTATGTCAAACTTGGACAGTCGAGCACGACGCTTTCGGGCGGCGAAGCACAGCGCGTCAAGCTTGCGACGGAGCTTGCTCGCGCTTCAACAGGGCGCACCATTTATATCCTTGATGAGCCGACCACGGGTCTGCACGCCGCAGATGTGCACAAGCTCACGGAGGTCTTGCAGGCGCTTGTAGATGCGGGAAATACTGTGCTCGTGATCGAGCACAATCTCGATGTGATCAAAACTGCCGATCATATCATCGATCTCGGCCCTGAGGGCGGCGACGGTGGTGGCTATCTTGTCGCGTGCGGCACACCTGAGCAGGTCGCGCAGGTGGAGCAGAGCTATACGGGGCAGTATCTCAAACGCTATCTTGCAGATCCTGCAAAGTAAAGAAATAGAGTGTGCTGCATTGCAGCACACTCTGGTGATTCAAATCATTCCGTCGTATACGCTCGGCGGCAAGCACTCGGAAAGCTCGATCAGACTGTGATCTCGCTCACCTGCATAATCGATGCGGAAGAGCGGAGAGCGCACCATCTGCTCGGTGGGATGCGAAAGCGCAAGCGTCATGCTGATGCGCGTTCCACCGCCCTCAGGACGGTCGATCAGCACCGTGCCACCGTGTAGTGCGGCGGTCGCGCGAATGAGCACCATGCCAAGTCCGATGCCATAGCGGCCATCTTCGATGGTCGGCTGGCGCAGATAGCGGGTATATACGGTGCTACGCACAGCCTCGGAGATGCCCTCGCCGCTGTCGTGGATGCTAAGGCGAACAAGCGCGCCCGTTCGCGTGAGCTTTGCGTCGATACGACCACCCTTGGGGGTGAACTTGAGCGCATTTGAGAGCATATTCAGCACGGCGCGCTCCAGTTTTTCGGGGTCGGCAGAAGTGAAGAGCGTGCGCTCGGTGCAGGTATAGTGCAGGGTAATGCCAGCACTTGCGACGAGGGGAATGTTTTTTTCAAACAGTTCGCGCATAAATGCGACAATATCCAATGTTTCAGGTAAAAACGAAACACCTGCGCTGTAGCGTGCGGCATCGGACATATTGCTGACCATGCGCAATAGCTGATGAAGCCCGCGATTGAGCTGCTCGATCTGCTCGGCATTTTCGTCCGTGATCGATTCGGAAAGGCGCTCAGCGGTAAGCATCACAGAGGCTAGCGGCTCGCGAAGCCCGCGTGCGGCAAGTGAGAGCGCCTGTAGTTCGGGCTGATCCGACATTTCCTCCAGCAGGAAGATGTCGCATCCATCCACGCGTGTGACCGTTGCGCCGATGGGATGCCCCGAAAGCTGTAATGTCAGGTACAGACAGCCGTCGGAAAACGCTTCATACTCAGCCACGCCTGTGCACAGCAGTTCCCGCACGTCCAGACCCGTATGGATCTGTAGACCGCGCGCGGCTTGGTTTACTTTTTGAATGATATGGTCCTGGACGCTAAATCCTGGCTGGGTCAATAGATCAAGCATCCCCATTGTATCCTTCCGTTGTTCCATGATGTTCCTCCTCATGGTGCTATCTTGTGCAGAATCGGGATAAAATTCCATCAATCTTTCGATAAATTTCGACCCTATTCCTATTTTAGCGAAAAAAACAAAAAAAGCAAGGAAAATCGATCAAGAGGTGAAAAATATGTCGATCCATCAAGGCCACCGTCAGCGGCTCAAAGAGCGATTCCGTGCCGAGGGGCTGGATAATTTCAGCGATGTGCAGGTTTTGGAGCTTCTGCTGTTTTATGCCATCCCACAGCGCGACACGAATCCGATCGCGCACGCGCTACTCGATCATTTTGGAAGCCTTTCACAGGTGATGCACGCGTCGGTTGAAGAGCTTGAAAAGGTTTCGGGCATCAAGGACAATGCCGCAACGCTTATCAAGCTTGTGACAGAGGTCGTGCGCTACAGCGGCGTGGATGAAATGATGCATATGAAGATCCTCTCGACCATTGAAGAATGCGGGGAATATCTGAAATCCTTTTTGTGCCATCGGCGCAATGAAACGGTGTTCCTGCTTTGCCTTGATGCCAAGTGCAAGGTGCTTTGCTGTAAGGAGATCGGGGAGGGGAGCATCAATTCTGCCAATGTCCCCATTCGACGCATCGTGGAAACGGCACTTGGCGCGAATGCATCGAGCGTCGTCCTCGCGCATAATCACCCGAGCGGCATCGCCGTACCATCTGCGGAGGATATCCAGACCACCATGCGTCTTGCGCGTGCGCTGAGTACGGTGGAGATCGCGCTTGTGGATCATATCATCGTTGCAGACGATGATTATGTGTCGCTCGTGCAGTCGGGACACCGATTTGATGATTGTGTCATTTACTAAGGAGGGCTTATGGACAAATTTCAGCTCGTATCCGAATACCGTCCCTCGGGCGATCAACCAGAAGCGATCGAGGCGCTTGCGAACGGTGTGGACTGGGGTCTGCGTGAGCAGACGCTGCTCGGCGTGACAGGCTCGGGAAAAACCTTTACTATGGCATCCGTGATCGAAAAGCTCAACCGCCCCACTTTGGTCTTAGCCCATAATAAGACGCTCGCGGCGCAACTGTGCAGTGAATTCAGAGAATTTTTTCCGAACAATGCCGTTGAGTATTTCGTGAGCTATTACGACTACTATCAGCCAGAGGCATACATTGCTCATACGGATACCTATATCGAAAAGGATGCCGCGGTCAATGAAGAGATCGACCGTCTGCGCCACTCGGCAACTTCTGCGCTGTTTGAGCGGCGGGATGTGATCGTCGTTTCGTCGGTCAGCTGTCTTTACGGTCTGGGTGACCCAATCGATTACAAGTCCATGGTAATTTCGCTTCGCGTCGGGCAGGAGCGCCCGATCGATGATATCCTGAAAAAGTTGACCGAGATCCGCTATGAGCGCAACGATATCGATTTTTCACGTAACAAATTTCGACTTCGGGGGGATACCCTCGAGATCTATCCCGCCTATTGGGCGGGCAAGGCGATCCGTGTCGAATTTTTTGGCGATGAGATCGACCGCATCAGCGAGATCAATGCTGTTTCGGGCATTGCGGAGCGGTATCTTGACCATATCGCGATCTATCCCGCGAGCCACTATGTTGCATCCAAGGAGAAGCTTCACCGCGCAATGCTGGAGATCCAGCGCGAATGCGACGCGCAAGTGGAATTCTTCCGCGAGAATAATAAGCTTATCGAGGCACAGCGTATTGCACAGCGCACGGCTTACGATCTGGAAATGCTCACGGAGATCGGATTCTGCAATGGCATCGAGAACTATTCCCGCGTGATACAGGGACGGCCAGCGGGCTCGCCACCGACGACGCTTCTTGACTATTTTCCCGATGATTTTCTCATGTTCATTGACGAAAGCCATGTGACATTGCCGCAATGCCGCGCAATGTACGCAGGCGACCGAAGCCGCAAGGATGCGCTCGTCAATTATGGCTTCCGTCTGCCGTCGGCATATGATAACCGTCCGCTCAATTTTGCGGAATTCGACAAGAAGATCAATCAGGTGATCTACGTTTCTGCGACCCCGGGCGAATATGAGCAGACGCGCTCGGGGCAGATCGTCGAACAGGTGATCCGCCCGACGGGACTTCTCGATCCTGTGATCGAGGTGCGCCCCATTGAGGGTCAGATCGATGACTTGATCGGCGAGATCAATGCCCGCAGTGCGCGCGACGAGCGCGTGCTCGTAACGACGCTTACAAAGAAAATGGCAGAAGATCTTACGACGTATCTGACGAAAGCGGGCATTCGCGTGCGGTATATGCATTCGGATATCGGTGCAATGGAGCGCATGGAGATCATTCGCGATCTCCGCATGGCGAAATTCGATGTGCTTGTCGGCATCAACCTCCTGCGCGAAGGTCTTGACCTACCAGAGGTGAGCTTGGTCGCGATCCTCGATGCCGATAAGGAGGGTTTCCTCCGCTCGGAAACGAGCCTCATTCAGACGATCGGACGTGCCGCGCGCAATGCCGAGGGCAAGGTCATCATGTATGCAGATTCGGTCACGCCGTCCATGCGCGCCGCCATCGATGAGACCGAGCGCCGCCGTGGCATTCAGGATGCGTACAACCGTGCGCATGGCATCGTGCCAAAGACGGTCATCAAGTCGGTGCGCGATCTGATCGAGATCTCCTCGCCGACTGCCGAGCGCCGCGGCAGAAGTGGCATCAAGCTGACCAAGGCGGAAAAGGAAAAGGAGATCGCACGCCTCGAGAAGCAGATGAAAGAGGCGGCAAAGATGATGGAATACGAATATGCGGCTGTATTACGTGACCAGATCATTGAACTGCGTGGCAATGGGCTGAAATAAAGCGGATCATCAGAAAATAGATAAAGAGGAACTTGCAATGATACCAACAAGAGAAGAAGCGGAGCGCATTTTGCAAGATGCCGCAAAATGTAATATCGGACCATGGGTCGAGCATAGTCGAACAGCGGCACATTGCGCGAAAAAAATCGCGCAGGCGTGTGCGGATATGGATGCGGACAAGGCATATGTACTGGGACTTTTGCACGATATCGGAAGAAAGTTCGGCACGCGACACCTAGGACACGTTTCGGACGGATATCAGTATATGATGTCGCTTGGATTTGATGAAGTTGCGAAGATATGCCTTACGCATTCCTTCCATGACCGAACGCTCAAAGAATACATTGGCAAATTCGACACGACGGAAGAAGAAACTGCCCTTATTGAAGCAAAACTCCATGCCGTTTCCTACGACGAATATGACAAGCTCATCCAGCTTTGCGATGCGCTGGCGGGTGCTGATGGCGTGTTGGACATCGTGCAGAGGATGGAAGATGTCAAGCGCAGATATGGCTATTATCCGCAAGCAAAATGGGATGCCAATTTGGCGCTGAAACGGCATTTTGAAGAGAAAACCGGGGAAAATATCTATGTACTCGTCGAAAAAGAGACCTACAAGCCATCGTGATGCTTGCTTTTTGATGGGACAAAAAAATTGCGGAGCGTATCGGCATGGATACGCTCCGCGTTTTGTGTTTATACTGAATCATTCGCTCAGGCGTGCATAGAGCGCATCCATGCTGTCGGCAATGGCAACAGCACCTGCGTCCACCATGTTTTGCACTTCGCCATAGCCCCAACTTACGCCGATCGTCGGAATGCTGTGCGCCTTTGCGCCAAGAACGTCAAATTCGGTATCGCCGACCATAATGGCGTTTTGCGTCCCACCGCAAAGACCGAGCAGATATGCGATGACATCGGCTTTGGTATTGCGGGTCAAGTCCATGGATGCGCCGCAGATGAGCTCAAAATACTGCGCAAGGTCGAAATGCTCCAAAATTTCGATCGCGGTCCGCTCGGGCTTCGAGGTCGCGACATAGAGCCGATGCCCGTCCGCTTTCAGGCGCGCAAGAAGCGCATGGATGCCATCATAGGGCTTGTTTTCAAATTTTCCAATGGGTATGTAGCGACTGCGGAAAATGCGGACTGCCTCATCTGTTTGCTCGGGCAGAATGCCGAATTTTAAGAAGGTCTCGTGCAGGGGAGGACCGACGAAAACGCGCATCTGCTCCCGTGGCGGGATGGGAAGATGGAATGCTTCGAGCGCATAGACTGCGCAGTTGATAATGCCCTCGCCTGAATCGGTCAATGTGCCGTCGAGGTCAAAAAGGATCTCTTTCTTGTTCATAGCTACTCCTTTATAGCAGGGGAATGCCTGCTTGTTCACAGATGTGCAGGGTCTGCGCATCCCATATGCTTGACTGTACCTCACCGATATGGGCACAGCCCATCATGAGCATACTCAATCGGCTTTGCCCGATGCCACCGCCGATGGTGATCGGGAGCTCACCGCGCAGGAGAAGATCATGGAAAGGGAGCGTGCGGCGGTCATTGCAGTTTGCAAGCCTAAGCTGACGGTCGAGCGCCTCAGGATCGACACGGATGCCCATGGAAGATATTTCAAGGGGACGCGAAAGCACCGCATCCCAGAAGAAAATGTCACAGTTGAGTGACCAGTCATCGTAGTCAGGTGCGCGAGTATCGTGCGGTTTTCCCGAGCGAAGCGCACCGCCGATTTGCAGGATGCAGGCTGTCGGATGCTCCCGCACGAACGCGTACTCGCGTTCTGCGCCCGTGGAAAGTGCGGGATAGCGATCCTCCAGCTCCTGTGCGGTGATAAACGCGATATCGGGGCTGAGCACGGTTTGAAGCTGAGGATATCGCGCGTGCAACCGTTCATTCGTAACGCAGATGGCGCTGACGATCGTGCGGACGGTCGATTTTAGATACGCGAGCGTCCGCTCCTGAGGTGTGATGACCTTTTCCCAGTCCCATTGATCGACATAGACAGAATGGATATTGTCGAGCGTTTCGTCGCGGCGAATGGCATTCATATCGGTATACAGTCCTGTGCCAACGTGGAAATGATAGCGCTTTAGGGCAAGGCGCTTCCATTTTGCAAGCGAATGCACGACTTGTGCCTGTGTGCCGATCGCGGGAATGTCAAAATCGACTGCGCGCTCATAGCCATTCAAATCATCGTTCAGACCAGAAGCGGCATCCACGAACAGCGGAGCAGAAACGCGCTTTAAGTTCAGCGCGCGGGAAAATTCCTGCTGAAATGTTTCTTTGATGAGTGCAATGGCGCGCTGGGTATCGTATGCATCGAGGTTCGGACGATAGCCCTGCGGGATATAGACTGTGTTCATGTGCTCACCACCCAATATGGGATACGTTCATTTTATCTTTTTTTCTGATAAAATCAAGATGCAGAAAGAAAATAGTTGATTTTGCGGGTTTCGTGTGCTATACTCTCGTCAATAACTGCTACTGGGCAGGAGATGCAATGCATCCGTTTACACATCGGTAAGTCTTAGAAGATGTGTATGCGGGTGCTTTCTTTTTTTACAGGAGGATTTACATGAAAACCATTTACAAAATCAGAGATTCTTTTTCACCCTTGGAGCGGATGCTTTGGTGCGTGTCCGTATGCGCGATCATGGTGGCGTTTTGCGCGTTTGATCGGCAGAGTTATCTAACGCTTGCGGCATCGCTTGTCGGCGTTACGTCGCTCATTTTTAATTCGGTGGGTGATCCGATCGGGCAGGCACTCATGGTCGCATTCAGCTTGCTATATGGGGTGATCTCGTTTCGGCTGTCGTATTATGGGGAGATGCTTACTTATGTCGGAATGACGATGCCGATGTCGGTATTTGCCCTTGTGATGTGGCTTCGCCATCCTTATGCAGGCAAGCGCGGGCAGGTGAAGATCGAGAAGCTAAAAAGGACGGAGCTCATCCTCAGCGCTTGCCTGACGATACTGGTAACGGCAGCATTTTACAAGCTCCTTGCGTATTTTGATACTGCAAATCTTGCCGTGAGCACGGTATCTGTTGCGACTAGCTTTTTGGCAGTCTATCTGACCATGCGCAGAAGCGCCTATTTTGCACTCGCGTATGCGGCGAATGACATCGTTTTGATCTTGCTGTGGACGATGGCGAGTTTCGACGAAAAGCGCTATCTTTCGGTCGTGGTGTGCTTTGTCGCATTCTTGCTGAACGATGTCTATACGTTCCTAAACTGGCGAAAAATGGAAAGAATGCAAAACGCATAACGAAATCAGCGCAATGCCTCGGTCAAAAAGTTCCGCACGAGCGTCTTGTACCTTGCTTCGTCCATGAGAAAGCTGATGCCGTGGTCTGCATCTGGGAACGTTTCTCGACGGATGCGGGCAGGATTTGCATCTTTGATCTGCGCGCTCATTTCGGCGGGTACAAAATTGTCCTTTTCTCCGTGAATGATCAAAATGGGCACGCGTGTGTTTTTTACGGATCGTGCGGCGGTGGTGGCATTTAAGTGAAAATGCCCGAAAAGCCTTGCACCGAGCACGACAAACGGATAGGAAAGGCGTGGGGGATAGTGACGATCCTTGCAGACCTTTCGGATGATGTCGGCGGGGGAGGAATAGGGGCAATCGGCGGCGATCGCCTTTACATTTTCGGGAAGTGGCAAGCCAGAAGCCATCAGGACCGTTGCCGCACCCATAGAAATGCCGAAAAGTACGATCTTTACATCGTTTCCGAAGCGGTCGATGGCATATTTGACCCATGTCAGGCAGTCGTAGCGCTCTTCAATGCCAAATGTGATGGTGCGCCCCTCGCTTTTACCATGGGCACGCTCGTCGATGAGCAGAAGATTATAGCCCATTTCAAAGCAAAGCTCCGAACCGCCTGCGAAATCCGTCAATCCGCAGCTCCGATAGCCGTGAAATGCGATGACAAGCGGCGCGCCGTCGCGCAGATGGTAGTATTTTGCGGCAAGAAGCAGTCCATCGTGCGAGCGCACGGTCACATCCTCATATTTGCGTGCAGTAAGCTGAGAGAAAATCCGTCGCATCGTGTCGCGGTGCGGCTCAAATTGCTTCCCATGCGCTTCGGGGATGACATCGCGGTTTTTGCGCGGGACAAAAAAGGCGGTGCGATAGCAGAAATAGCTGATCGCAAGCACCGCAAGCAGAATAATCAGAACGATACAAAAAATCATCATAGCACCCCACCAAATTTCAAACTGTTTTCTTCTAGTATATCCCATTTCAAGAGCATTGTAGCACATTGGGAAAAAGAATTCCAGTCTTTTGCATAGCATATGTTTCCTGAGTGCGCATAAGGATATCATGGACGGGGGAGATCCCCACTTGCAACACATGGAGAGGCGGGATGCACGTGAAGCGAATGATCGCTGTGCTATTGTTATCGGTATGTATATTTCTTTGCGGTTGTTCGGGTGAAAAGGATGCGCTTGACCGACCAATGGCGCTTCGTACAAAACTCCTGCAAGGCGGGTGCAGTTTTACAGTGGATATCACCGCCGACTATGGGGACGAGCTGTATTCCTTTTCTATGGCGTGCACGGCAGATGCCGAGGGGGACTGCACATTTACAGTGATCGAACCGCAGTCGATCGCGGGGATCACGGGGCGCATTGCGGGTGAACGCGGCACACTTACGTTTGATGATGTGGCGCTTGGGTTTTCAATGCTTGCAGATGGACAGGTCACGCCTGTATCCGCGCCGTGGATCATAGTAAAGACGCTTCGTGGGGGCTTTCTTCGTGCGGCGGGGGAGGATAGCGATGGGCTTCGCGTTACGATAAATGACAGCTATGCAGCCGATGCGCTCACGCTCGATATCTGGCTCAATGAAACGGATGCCCCGATCGGCGCGCAGATCTATTACGATGGACGCTCGATTTTGTCGGTGCAGGTCAAAGATTTTACTCTTTTGTAGCTTTTTGCAAGATCCGCGCATAGGATATTTTGACCTGACGTGTATAGGATACCAATGGACGTGGGAGAATACTGTTACCGCGTTACATATGGGTCTTTCCAGTAGCGCAGGTTAGATTACCACGGAGCGTGAAGCAAATGTTAGAAGAATCAGTCAAACGGGGTGACATCTTTTATGCCGATCTGTCCCCCGTGGTCGGCAGCGAGCAGGGCGGTACGCGTCCTGTACTGATCGTGCAAAATGATACGGGAAATCGCCATTCTCCAACTGTGATCGCCGCAGCGATCACGAGCCAGACGGGAAAGGCGCGCTTGCCAACGCATATCAATATCGCAGGCGGCAGCGTTGGTCTGAGCAAGGATTCTGTGATCCTGCTTGAACAGATCCGCACCATTGACAAGCGGCGCTTACGCGAGCACATGGGGCATCTTGACGAACGGCAGATGTCGATGGTCGATGAAGCGATCGCGGTGAGTTTTGGATTGGGCACGCGCAGTATATGATGGAAAGAAAACACCCCTTAGCGCATACAGTTGCGGTAAGGGGTGATTTTTATGAATGAAACTGTTAGCATCATGCGTGGCGGGAAGCCGATCGGTAGCGCGCATATCACACGCGAGGGGCTCTATCTGCGGATCGCTTGCGTGTGCCATTTGGAGCAGGCAGAGCTCATCCGTCTGCACGTGAGGAGCGACGCAGGGGAACGGCCGCTCGGCGTGCTCGTTCCCAATGGGGATGCATGGGAACTTAGCACGCGTATTGCGGCAAAGTACCTTGTGGGCGAAATCGAGATATTTGTACCGCAGGAAAAAGCGGATCATGCGCAGGAGGATGCGCCACAGGAAAAATTCGTTCCCATCGTGGCGGGAGAGCCGTTTGCCTGTTTAGATGCGGTGAGCGATGCTGTGCTCGCGGAGCAGGACGGGCAGGTGGGGATCTGCGTGGATGCAAACGCGCAAGAGGAAGAAGTAGCGTCCGTAGAACCGCTACCCGAGGATGCTCAATCAATGGAGAGTGAAAGCCCAATGGGGCAATGATCTGAGCCGAAAATATCGCTGTAGATCGGCGTTTGAGTGATCTTGTCGCGGATGCAGTTGGAAACGAGGAAATAGTCAATGCGCCAACCTGCGTTGTTCGCACGGGCATTGTACATGTAGCTCCACCATGTGTAGGCGCCCGTTTCGTCGGGGTGCAGGTGGCGGAATGAATCGGTGAATCCAGTATCGAGCGTCTTTGTGAAACTCTCGCGCTCCTCGTCAGAGAAGCCTGCATTGCCACGGTTCGATTTTGGGTTCTTTAGATCGATCTCCTGATGGGCAACATTTAAGTCACCGCAGACGATCACGGGCTTTTCTTCGTCGAGCGTGTGCAGATAGGCGCGGAATGCATCATCCCACATCATGCGGTGATTGAGGCGGGCAAGACCGCGCTGGGCGTTGGGGGTGTAGCAGGTGACGAAGTAAAATTTAGGGTACTCGAGGGTGATGAGCCGTCCCTCATTGTCAAGCGCATCGTTGCCAAGCCCATAGCGGACAGAAAGCGGCTCGTGCTTTGCGAAGATGGCAGTGCCCGAATAGCCTTTCTTTTCGGCATAGCACCAGTAGGCGTGGTAGCCCTCGGGGGAAAAGTCGATCTGATTTGCTTGCAATTTCGTTTCCTGCAAGCAGAAAAAGTCAGCATCGGCTGTGGCAAAGAATTCGGCAAAGCCCTTGCCCATGCAGGCGCGCAGACCGTTTACATTCCAAGAGATAAATTTCATGGGAGCTCCTTTCTAGGTTGCGTCGGATGGATCTTCGGACGGGATCTCATCGAAAAGCAGGATATCCTCGCGGGTAAATGTGATGGAATACGCCGCGACATCTTCTGTGGCGGCGGTCTGGATGCAGACGGCTTCGGCAGTTGAGAGGGAGAAGCAGGTCTTTGCGATCGCCGCGCAGGAAACGGTGCGGTCAATGCTGTCGGGTAGCGAGAATTCCTCGGTGAAGAAAAGCGTAAGTGTTTTGTTGTTCCATACAGCGGATTTGAGCTGTGTTCCCGCAGGGCAGGGGGCGATAAGCGCGGGATCTTCAGGACCGCGCAGGTATACGGACAGAAGCGCGGCAAGACTTCCCGAAAGCGTGCGCGTTTCAGGTGCGAGAACACCGTCCTCTGCACCATAGATCAGCTCGGCGCGGGGGTAGTAAAAGGTCACTTTTTCTGTGCGATACTTCTGCGTGGAGCATCCGCACAGAAGCAGAACTAGGAGAACGATCGCAGTTAAGCGCTTCATTCTTTATCGACCTCCGTTTCAAATGCAGGGAATGTGACGCGGAATGTCGTTCCCTTGCCGTGCTGGCTGTGGACTTCGATCTCACCACGATTGCGCTTGACGATCGCACGGACGATGGATAGTCCCAGTCCGCTACCGCCTGTTGCGCGCGAGCGTGCCTTGTCCACACGGTAGAAGCGTTCAAAAATGTGGGAAATGGCGTCCTCGGGGATGCCAACGCCTGTGTCCGATACCTGCAAGATGGCATTGTCATCCTCATGCAGGAGCGATACGGTAAGCGTGCCACCGGGGGTATTGTATTTTATACCATTTTCCATCAGATTGAAGATGATCTGATATAGGTCGTCCTCCTGAATGAGGATCGGACAGTCGCCGTCAAGCGTCAGGCGGAAAGAAATGTCGTTTGACTGCGCGATCGCCGAGAGCATACGCACAACACGGTGGACGGTCGGTGCCATGTAGATGATCTCACAATCAGGTTCTGCCTCACCGTCAAGCTTCGTCAGGGAGAGAAGTTTTGCCGTCATGCGGTTTAACCGCTCCGCTTCTGCGCCGATGTCGCTGACAAATTCGCGGATGGTATCCACGTCCATGTCATTTTGCAAAATGGAGTCAGAGAGAAGCTTGATGGAAGCAAGCGGGGTCTTTAACTCGTGCGAGGCATCCGATACGAAGCGTGCACGTTTTTGCTCAGAAGTATGCAGGCGCTCTGTCAGATCATTAAATTCGTTTCCGAGCATGGTCAGCTCATCATTGCCACCGATATTGACCTTGTGGGTGTAGTCGCCCTCTTGGATGATGCGCATGGAGGTCATGATGCGGTTGAGCCTGCGCGAAAATGTGAATGAATAGACGAGCGAAAACAGCAAAACCACCAAAACGACGACAAATGTGATCTTTAGGATGGTGTTTTGCAGAGAAAGGATCAGAAAACCGAGCGAAAAATCCGATTCCATCATGTATACACAGCCGACGACCGTGCCATAGTTCATAATGGGGGTCGCGGCTTGCGAGCGCATGAGGCCATCGTGATACTGCCATGAAAACACATCGTATCCACGGGATGCCTGCACGGTCTCTGGCAGGAGTATGTGGCTTCCTGTCGCCTCGCTCAGGCTGTCGTAGAGCGCCGTTCCACCGAGATCCGTGACGAGCAGACGTGAAACTTTGAGCGAGCTCATTTGGCTCACGGTCGAGGCGACGGTGGATTCATTGAGCACCTCGAGTTTTGCAATCTCATCGGATGCAAGCAGGCATTTTTCGATCATAGATGCTTCCTTGCTCTGATAAAACAGCGCGTGACAGGTCTTAGAACAGTAAAAATTCAGAATAAAAAGCGCAATGACAGTCACGAGGACGTAGTTCATCGCATAGCGAAGCTGCGTCGTGCTGTATCTGCGAAAAACCATGAAAACTCCCTCCGAATGCGCAAAGAAATTTCGTTACTTCTTGAAATAGTAGCCCACGCCCCATTTTGTGAGGATGTAGTGCGGCTGAGCGGGCTCTTCTTCGAGCTTTTCGCGCAGACGGCGAATGTGAACATCGACCGTGCGGATATCGCTTCGGTATTCGTAAGCCCAGATGGTGTCAAGGAGCGCCTCGCGGGAATAGACGCGGTTGGGGTTGCGCATGAGAAATTCGATCACGTCGAACTCCTTTGCCGTCAGATCGACGAGCTCACCCGAACGGTAGGCATTGCGTGCGTCAAGATCGAGCGTGATCGTGCCGACTTCCAGCAGATTCCCAGAGACTTTCTTTTCTGCTGCCCCCGTGCGGCGAAGCAACGCACGGATGCGCGCTTTCAGCTCTAGAATGTTGAAGGGCTTTGTCAGATAATCGTCTGCACCGTGGTCAAACCCGATGAGTTTATCCATATCGTCGGCTTTTGCCGTCAGCAGGATGATGGGCACATCGGAAAATTCGCGAATTTTCGCGCAGGCGGTCAATCCGTCCATATTGGGCATCATCACATCGAGCACCACAAGATCGGGTGACTGTTCCTGCACGAGCCCGATGGCTTCCAGTCCATCTGAACCTGTAATGACCTCGTAGCCCTCGTTTTGCAGATTGAAGCGAATGCCCTTGACAAGCAGGGCTTCGTCATCGACAACAAGAATTTTCATGCAATTAACCTCCAGTTGTGATAGAATCAAGAATAGCGGCGAGTTTCTTTTGCCCGATCCCGCTCACGGCAAGCAGATCTTCGGGCGCAGAGAATGGACCATTTTGCTCGCGATAGTCAATGATGCGCTGTGCGAGTACCTCACCGATCCCAGGAAGCGTCATAAGTTCCTCGCGCGTTGCCGTGTTGATGTTGACAAGCCCACCTGCGACTTCTTCGGTGACGGCATCCGTGGTCGCTTCTGAGGACGATAGGACGGGCTGTGCCTGCGTTTCGGTGGGCGCAGTCGTCGCAAGCGTCTGAGCGGGAAGCGTCGTAAGCTGAATATCGCCGCGGGAAAAGTTCCGCCCAACGAAAAAGCCCGCAGTAAAGCAAACGCAAAGTAGCGTGATCACGATCAGGATAGAAATGCGTGGTTTTTTCATAGGATCGAGCCTCCTGCATTGACTATAAACGCAAAAGCTGATATAATATATCTAATTATACACGAAATTTTTCTGTCGGACAAGTCCGATGTGCGATATTGAGGGAGAAATATGAAAAAAAACAAGTCCATTTCTATTCTGCTTTGCCTTATGCTTCTGCTTACCGCCCTTTCTCCTGCGGCATATGCAACACAAACTGCATCCGATGCGCCTGATGAAACGACGGAAGAGACGGCATCTTCGGTTGCCGAAACGGTCGATCCGTCGGCGATCCCCGACGTTGCCTATGGAAATACCACCGTGTCCTATGGCTGTCGAACACTCGATGCACAGTCTCCGCTCGGTGGAAGTGACCGTCTGCTCGATTCGGCAAGCGGTGCTTTCGTCTATGAAACGACGACGAAAACGCTCGTCTATGCCTATAATCCCGATACGCACCTTGCCCCTGGCAGTCTTGCGAAAATCATGACAGCGCTCCTTGTTATCGAAAAGGGAAAACTGACGGACACCGTGACGGTCAGCACGCGCGAGATCTCACAGCTTCCTGTGGGTGCGATCACGTTTGGACTGAAAAATGGCGAAGTCGTTACCGTCGATGATCTGCTCAAGTGCCTGATCGTGATGTCTGCAAACGATGCGGCGCTCGTGCTGGCAGAATATATATCGGGGTCAGAAGAAGAGTTTGTCAAGCTGATGAACGAGCGCGCCGTTGAACTCGGGTGCACCGACACGAATTTTGTCAACTGTCACGGACTGGATAACTCCGCACAGTATTCTTCTGCGCGCGATATGGCGAAGATCACCACCGCGGCTTGCGAGAATGAGACATTTAAGGAGCTTTTTGGTTGCACTTCCTATACTTTCCCCACGACCAACAAGCGCGATGAAACGGAAAAGCTCGTTTCCGTCAACTATTTGATGTCCGCTTCCATCATTGAAAAATACAACGATTCCCGCGTAACGGGCGCTATGCCAAGCTATACTTCGCCCGCATCGGGCGCTTCCATTTCCTTTACCGCGGAAAGCAACGGCATGAACTATGTCTGCATCATCCTCGGTGCGACCCGTATTTACGATAGCACGGGTTGGCGCGCGCAGTATTACGGCAACTTCGATGAAGCCATCGATCTGATCGAATATGTCTTTACCAATTACCGCATTAACCGCGTGATCTACAGCGGACAGGCACTCAAAACATTTCAGGTCGGCAACGGTCAGAACAGCGTCGTCGGTGCGCCGAGCGTTGAGATCGATACGGTCGTGCCGATCAATGCAAAGATGTCGAGTTTTGTCGAAAAATATGCGCTCACGGGGGGCGGGCTTTCTGCACCCATTGAATCTGGACAACAGATCGCGACCGTTCAGCTGTGGTATGGAACATCGTGCATCGCGGAAACGGAACTGTATGCAATGAGCGAGGTGCGGGAGCAGGGGAAGACGGGCGTGAGTATCTCCAATGCGGCATCGAAGGACGATTCCAACCTTTTGGGCTTCCTTGGCGTGCTTTGCCTCATTATCCTTGTGCCGATGGCGGTCTATCTGACGTATAATTCAATCATGCGCTCGCGGATGCGCGCAAAGCGTCGCCGTCGCAGAGCGAGCAGAAGAAGGAGCAGATGATATGTACGAGTGGGAAACGCTGAAAAGCACCTGTCTTGCGTGCAACAAGTGCCCACTTTGCGAAACGCGCAAGCATGTCGTGTTTGGCGTGGGGAATGAAAAGAGCGATATCGTCTTTATCGGCGAAGGACCTGGGGAGCAGGAGGATATTCAGGGCATCCCCTTTGTTGGTCCAGCGGGGAAATTGCTCGATGATATGCTCCGCATTATCGACCTTGATAGAAATCAAAACTGCTACATCTGCAACATCGTCAAATGTCGCCCACCGCGCAATCGTGACCCGCTTGAAACAGAGCAGGATGCCTGCATCGACTATCTTCGCAATCAAATCGCACTCATTCAGCCGAAGATCATCGTTTGCCTCGGCAGAATTGCCGCGAAGCGGATCATCGATCCTGAGTATCGCATCACGCGCGAACACGGCACATGGATCCAGAAAAATGGCGTGTGGATGACGGCGATCTACCATCCCTCAGCGCTCCTGCGCGATGTGACAAAGCGACCAGAGACATTTGATGACCTGCTTTCCATCCGCGAAAAACTCGAAACGGTATAAAATGTATGCTAGAACAGGTATGCCCCATCATGCCTGTTCTTTTTTATTTCTCGGAAAAATTTTACAAAATGTTCTGAAATATCGCATCCTGTATGCTATAATATATTCAGCTTGAAATAAATTTGGAGATGTGGGTATGGCATTTGTTGAGTTTCAAAATGTTGGAAAGACCTATCACATGGGCGAAGTCGCGATCCAAGCGCTCCACGATGTGTCCTTTACGGTCGAAAAAGGAGAACTTGTGGTGATCGTAGGTCCGTCGGGCGCGGGAAAGACGACGCTTCTGAATATCCTCGGCGGCATGGATACGCTTTCAGAGGGAAAGGTATATCTGGACGGGGAAGAGGTATCGGGAAGCACCCGCAAGCAGCTTACACAGTATCGCAGGCACGATGTGGGCTTCGTGTTCCAGTTTTATAATCTGATCGGTAATCTTACAGCGCTCGAAAATGTGGAGCTTGCGAATCAAATCTGCAAAAACCCGCTCGATGCGGCGCAAGTTCTGCGTGAAGTCGGTCTGGAAGCGCGCATGAAGAATTTCCCGAGCCAGCTTTCAGGCGGCGAACAGCAGCGCGTTGCGATCGCGCGTGCCCTTGCGAAGAATCCTAAGCTCCTGCTCTGCGACGAGCCGACAGGCGCGCTGGATTACCAGACGGGCAAGGCGATTTTGAAGCTTTTGCAGGACACGGGACGCAAAACAGGCATGACGACCATTATCATCACGCATAATAGTGCGCTGACAGCTATGGCTGACCGCGTCATCCAAGTGCGCAACGGAACGGTGCAGTCGGTCAAGACGAATGCAAACCCAATGGATATTTCGGAGATCGAATGGTAATGAAAAGAAATGCGATGCGCAAAAATCTAAGCCGCACAGTCTTGAAGTCTTTCGGGCGCTACATTGCCATTGCGGCGATCATTGCACTCGGCACGAGCCTATTTATGGGACTTCGTATGACGAAATACGACATGGTTGCGACTGGACAGGAATTTACGGATGCACAGAATATGTTCGATCTTCGCCTTGTGAGCACATACGGATGGGCGCGGTCGGATGTGCAGGCGGTGCAGGAAATGGATGGGGTCGTAGACGCGGAGGGCGTTTTTTACCTCGATGCCATCGTGAACGTTGGTCAGCGCGAGGCGGAGAGCGTATACAGGCTCTATTCGCTCCCAGAAACGGTCGATCGTGTGGCACTTCGCGGTGGACGGATGCCAGAGCGTGCGAATGAATGCCTTGCCGATGGCTTCCAGTTTGATGACAGTATTCTCGGCACGCAGGTCACGCTCTCTACAGAAAATAGCGAAGATACCGCCGATGTGCTACGGTATGATACCTTTACGATCGTCGGCTATGTTGCCTCGCCCCTGTACATGGATATGAACCGCGGCACGACTTCGGTCGGAAGTGGCTCGATCAGTAGTTATTTCTATCTCCCCGCGGATGCATTTGATGCCGATTACTATACGGAGATCCATGTGACGATCCCTGGGGAATACGCCATTTTCACGCAGGAATACGATGATGCAATGTCTGCCGCGGCAGATGCTATTGAGCCAAAGCTTGCCACGATCGCGCAGAAACGTTATGAAACGGTCCGCGCGGAAGCGGAAAAAGCGTATGCCGATGGATTAAAAGAGTACGAGCAGGGGCGCATGGACTTTGAAGAGGGAAAGCAAAAAGCCCAGCAGGAGCTGAGCGATGCCTATGATGCGCTTACGAAGAGCGAAGCACAGCTTTCTTACGCACAAAGCCAGATCACGAGCGGTTGGACACAGCTCACTGCCGCAAAACAGGAGCTGGAAGAGGGGCAAAAGCAACTTGGATCCTATGAAAAGATCCTGAAAACGGCAAGGACGACCCTTTATGCACCCCTTGAAGCATCGAAAGCCACGCTCGAAGCCGAGCTTGCGGAGCAGCTTACCCAGATCGAATCGCTTCAGAAACAAGTCGCGGAAATAGAGCGTCAGATCGACCAGATCAATGCCGACTATGCGGATGATCTTGCGGCACTTTCTGAGGCACAGGAAATACTTGCAGGTGCGGATGCACGCCTTGCGGTGCTCGATGGCTCGATCGTAGCGGCGCAGACGGCGCTCGGTGTCGCAAAGCTTTTTCCTGATGCCAATGCCTCGCTGATCGCAGAGTTAGAGGCACGCATTGCCTCGCTCAGCACCGAGCGCGATACCCTTGCAGAACAGAAACAGCAGGCACAGGCAGAGTATGACCGCGCGCAAGCGGTGCTAGAAGAGCCCCTTGCACAGCGCGCAGAGCTTGAAGCGCAGAAGCAGGAATTGCAGGTACAGCTTCGCACAGCGGAGCAGACCTGCGAGGGTATTGAGAAAAGTATCGATGGCGTGCGGCAGAGCATTTCTGCGCTCGATGAAGAATTTGCGCCCATTGAGCAGGAGCTTGCGGACGGCAGGCAGGAGATCGCCGATGGTCAAGCGCAGATCGAGCAGTCGCAACAGCAACTATGGGCATCGGAAGCGGCGCTCAAGGATGGAAAAGCGCAACTGGAAGAGGGTTGGACGGAGTATGAAAATGGCGTAAAAACGATGGAGCAGGAGCTTGCCGATGCGCAGGCGGAGCTTGACGAAGCAGATGCCGCCCTCTCTGATGCGCGCGATGCCATCAAGAGCATGGACGGACCAGAAATTTTTGTCCTTGACCGCAATTCCAACATCGGTTATGCCTCGCTTGACAGCAATTCGGATATCGTTTACAGCGTGTCGAAAGTCTTTCCTGTGTTCTTTTTGCTCATCGCATCGCTTGTGTGCATCACGACGATGACGCGCATGATCGATGAGGAGCGCACGCAGATCGGTACGCTCAAGGCGCTTGGCTATAAAAACAGCGCCATCATCGGAAAATATATGGTATATGCAGGCTCGGGTGCGGTGCTTGGCTGTGGCGTTGGCACGCTCCTTGGCTGTACGATCTTCCCGAAGGTACTATGGGCGGCTTACTGCATCATGCTCTATATTCAGCCCGATGTTGTCCTTACATTCAACTGGCAACTTTCGGCAGGCATCGCGGCAATGTACACGGCGGCGATCCTGATCGTCACATGGTATAGCTGTCACAGAACGCTTGCAGAAGTGCCAGCAGAGCTGATCCGCCCCAAAGCACCCATAGTTGGCAAGAAAATGCTTCTTGAAAAACTGCCTATCTGGGATCGCATGAGCTTCCTCAACAAAGTCACGGTGCGCAATATCTTCCGCTACCGTCAGCGCCTTGCTATGATGCTGGTCGGAATTGGTGGTTGTACGGCGCTTCTTCTGACGGGATTTGGCTTGCGTGATACGATCGTGAATATTGCCGATTATCAGTTTGAAGAGGTCACGACCTATGATATTCAGGTCTATTTTACCGATGGACAGTCCAATTTTGACGAGCAGAGTTTCCGAAAAAAGGTCAGCGGTGCAGAAAAGATCCTCTTTTACCATCAGGAAAGTGTGGATATTGAAGCAGATGCGCAGACACGTTCCGTTTATCTCATGGCGGCAGATGCCGAGCTTGCGGAACTGATCGACCTTCATGCAGATGAAGAAGCGGTAGCTATGCCCAAACTGGGCGAAGTGGTGCTCTCCGTCGGCATTGCAGAAGCAATGGGCGTGCAGATCGGGGACGAGGTGACGCTCAGAAATGCCGATATGCAGGTGCTGAACGTGCGCGTGTCGGGCATCTACGATAACCATGTGTATAACTATGCTATCGTCACACCCGAAACAGTACAGGCGCAACTTGGTGCGCTTCCCGAGAAGCAGATGGCGCTCATCCGTGTGTCTGACGATGCAGATGTGCATTCGGTCAGCGCCTATGTTGCGGGACTTCCGCGCGTGATGAATGTGAGCGTGAGCGAAGACCTTGCGTCGCTCGTTGGGTCTATGATGGATGCACTCGACCTTGTGGTGCTTGTGATCGTGATTTGCGCGGGCGCGCTTGCCGTGATCGTGCTGTATAATTTGACGAATATCAATATCAATGAGCGCATTCGAGAGGTCGCGACCATCAAAGTTCTCGGCTTCAATGCAGCAGAGACGGGCGCATATGTCTTTAAGGAGAATCTTGCGCTCACGATTTTGGGAACGCTACTCGGACTGCCGCTTGGTCGGTGGTTCTTGGGCTTTGTGATCGAGCAGATCAAGATCGATCTCGTGTGGTTCAAGCCGCGTGCATCGGTGTGGGCATACGTGCTGTCTGCGCTGATGACGATCATTTCGGCGCTGATCGTTGATCAGATCTTCTATTATAAGCTCGAGCGGATCAATATGGCAGAGGCGCTGAAATCTGTCGAATAATAAAAGGGTGCTGGAAATTCAGCACCCTTTTTCGTTACGAATAGGTTTCTATGAGGTAGGTGATCGCTTCGCGATAGCCCTCGATGCCGTGTCCTTTGATGGTCTTTTCGCAGTACAGACCTGCATAGGAGATTTGCCGAAATGCCTCGCGGGAATCGACATCCGAGATATGCACCTCGACAGCGGGGATGCAGACGGCTTTGAGTGCATCCAAAATGGCAACGGAAGTGTGTGTATAGGCGGCGGGATTGATCACGATTCCATCAAATACGCCGTATGCGGCTTGAATTCGATCAACGAGCGCTCCCTCGTGATTGGACTGAAAATGCTCGATTTCGACAGAATATTCTTCTGCGGTGCGCGAAATGAGCGCAAGAAGTTCGGCATATGTGTTCTTTCCATAGATTTTTGGTTCGCGGATGCCGAGCATATTGATATTCGGACCGTTCAGAACAAGAATTTTCATCAGAGCGCCTCCAGTATGATCTCAGCGGTGCGTGCGGGCGTATCGCTGTTTTGAATGCAGATATCGGAAAATGCGTCGTAAAGCGGTGCGCGGACGGCGTACATATCGGAAAGATGTGTGGACTGCGAAAGTGGTCGTCCATCGGTCGGCAGAAGCGAAAGGTCACGCTTCAGCCAGACGATGCGCCCGTTTTGATGCAGGAGCGGGTAATTGCGCGATCTCGTAACGCAACCGCCGCCTGTTGCGATGATGAGCCCAGAATCAGCACCAAGTGTGCTGAGCGCTTTTGTTTCCCAATTTCGGAATACCTCTTCTCCATCCTCGGCGAAAATCTGGGGGATGGGTTTGCCCGCAAGCTGCTCGGTGCGCGTATCGGCATCGACGAACTTGCGTCCTGTCAAGGTAGCAAGGGCTTTTCCGACGGTTGTCTTGCCACAACCGGGCATACCGATGAGGATGATGTTTTCCATCTGGGCGCGCAAAAGCGCGTAGATGCGTGCGATCTCGCGATCGGGGATCGAAGTGCCCTGAAACCATTCGGATGCTTCCTTTGCCTGTGCGACAAGCATCCACAAGCCACCAATGGCAACGATCCCGCGCGCTTCTGCTTGCATGAGAAGCTCCGTGCGGGCGGGATTGAAGATCATATCGATCACACCCTCAAGCGCAGGAAACTGCGCCAATGAAACAGGTGACTGCCCGACATTCGGGTACATACCAACGGGCGTGCAGTTGACGATCAGGGCGGCATCGGTATGTTTTTCTAGCGTTTCGGGCGTGTTTTCTTTGTGGGAAATGGAGATGACGTTTGCACCAAGTTCCGAAAGCACGGCAATGGCGGGTTTTGACACACCGCCTGTACCGATGATGAGGCATTTCTTCCCGCGCAGATCAAGACCACTGCGGGACACGGTCGAAGAAAAGCCGAAATGATCGGTGTTATGCCCGATAAGGCGGCCATTTCTGCGCACAATGGTATTTACCGAGCCAAGACGCGCGGCAAGCGGGCTCAGCTCGTCAAGATAGGGGATGACTGCCTGCTTGTAGGGGATGGTGACATTGAGAGCGGAAAAATCGCCGTTTTTGAGGAATGCTTCCAGTTCCTCGGGCTCTTTTTCAAATAATGTATAGCTATACGATGCCAGTTGGGCGTGGATCTGCGGGGAATAGCTATGTCCCAGCTTACGCCCGAGCAGTCCGCACCGCATCAGACGACCTCGCTGTAGCTTCCGAGGTACTTAAACTCCTCGCAAAGCTCATCAAGTTCGCACATGAGTTGTACGAATTCCTCAGAATAGATGGACGTTTCGAGATCGAAATAGAACATGAATTCAAATTCGCGGTCGGGGATGGGGCGGGATTCGAGCTTGGTGACATTGATCCCGAGCGTGTATAGACGCGCAAGCACGCGATAGAGCGAACCTGGGCGGTGGGGAAGCACCATCATGATGCTTGTTTTGTCTGCTCCAGGGTAGATCTCGAGCTGTTTGCTGATGCAGATAAAGCGTGTGCGATTATTTCCTTTGTCCTGAACCGAGGCGGCAAGGCAACTCAGACCGTATAGCTCAGCGCAGGAGCGGCTACTGATCGCGGCAATGTCTGTTCGGTCGGAATTAGCGACCATTTTCGCGGCAACAGCCGTATTTTCGACAGGGATGATCTTTACATCTTTGAGCGTGGTGAGAAATTCTGAGCACTGGTTGATCGCCTGCTCGTGGGAGTAGATCTCGCGGATATCGGAAAGGGAAGTGCCTTTTTTTGCGAGAATATTGTGATCGATCTTCAGGCGGAATGTGCGCACGATGGAGAAATTGTGCTGGATCATGAGATCATATACTTTTTTTACAGAGCCAGCGGTGGAATTTTCGATGGGGAGGATGCCATAGCGGCAAAGTCCGTTTTCAATCGCGGAAAACACGCCCTCAAAGTTCTTGAAATAAAGAATGAACGGATTTTTGAAGATTTTCTCGCACGCGATCTGCGAATATGCACCCTCGACGCCCTGACAGGCGACCATGGGGGCTTGAGGGAAAAGCTTGGGGGTGCTCTCGATGGCGTTTGCGATCTCGTCGTGCAAGGGTGTCGTGGCAATGGAGCGCTTGCTCTGGTAACTGCGACTGAGCTCAAAGAGCATCGAATAGAGCACGCGGGTATAATTTGCCATTTCTTGCCCAGCTTTCTCGGCGACGTCCTGAAGCTTGGCGCGTTCGCGACCAGGTTGCAAAATGGGCAGATCATTTGCCTTTTTGTAATCGGCGATCTCGGCGGCGATGTTCATGCGCTGTGTGAAAAGCTTTACGATTTCATCATCAATGCGGTCAATCTCACCGCGATACTGGTTTAAGTCCATGTTATTTCCTCCTGTTTGCCTGTGTATTGCCAAGGATCATATCATATATCGCGATCGCCGTGGCTGCTTCGACCACAGGGACGGCACGCGGAACGATGCACGGATCGTGACGACCCGCGATCTCGATGGTCGTCTGCTCCATTGTAGAAAGGGAGACGGTTTGCTGTGTACGCGCGATCGACGGGGTCGGCTTGAATGCGGCGCGCAGGATGAGGGGCATGGCATTTGTGATGCCACCGAGAATACCGCCACAGTTGTTGGTGAGGGTGCGGATCTTGCCATTTTCGACGGTAAATGCGTCGTTATTCTCGCTTCCGCGCATCTCGGCGACGGCAAAGCCTGCGCCAAATTCGACCCCTTTCACGGCGGGGATGCCATAGAGAATGGCGGCGATGCGACTTTCAACGCCGCCGAATATCGGCTCACCGATGCCTGCGGGGAGGCCTGTGACGGCACATTCGATCACACCACCGACGCTATCGCCCTCGGCGTGCGCGGATGCGATGATCTCCCGCATTTTTTGCCCGCATTCGGACGAAAGAACGGGGAAATCGGGACAGACCGCGGAAATTGCAGGATCAAGAGGGTCAAAGGGCTGATCCTCTGCTTGCCCAATGCGCAGGATGTGTGCGCCGATGGCAATGCCCATTTCGCTGAGCCATTGCTTGCAAAGCCCGCCTGCGATGCACAGCGGTGCAGTCAGGCGACCTGAAAAATGACCACCGCCAGCGCTGTCCTGAAAACCACCGTATTTTATCTCGGCGGTATAGTCCGCGTGCGCAGGACGCGGGCAGTCGCGAAGTGCGGCATAATCGCGGGAGCGTGTATTTTTGTTGTAGATCACGGCGGCGATCGGCGCGCCGCAGGTATAGCCGTTGAGAAGTCCCGATAGGAATTCGGGTGCATCCGCCTCTTTTCGCGGGGTGGACCAGTCGTTCTGACCGGGCGCACGGCGATCAAGAAACGCTTGCAGAGCGGGGATGTCCACCTGTAGACCTGCGGGAATGCCGTCAAGGGTCATGCCGATGGCGTCGCCGTGGGACTGCCCGAAGATGGAAAGCTTCAGATTTTCACCGTAGGTGCTGCTCATAAGTGCCTCCAAGTGCTTGATAGATTTTCCAGAAATTGGGATAGGATTTTTCGACACATTGCGCGCCGAGAATGGTGACGGGGTGCGTGCACGCTGTCGCGGCGATCGCCGCAGACATGGCAATGCGGTGGTCATTGCACGCATCGACTGTGCCCCCTGTGAGCGGTGTGGGATGGATGGTCAGGGTGTGCGCGTTCGCTTCTGCCTGACCGCCGAGCGCTTCAATCATGGCGATCACAGATGCAACACGGTCAGACTCCTTCATGCGTAGACGCTCGATGTGCGTAAAGACAGCACCGTGGTGCTCTGCGGCGGCAATGCTCAGAATAGGGACGAGGTCGGGGATATCGGCGGCAGAAATGATCGCTTTTGTGCGGCAAATGCTGGAAAGTATATCGCATACAGCACGGTCTCCCTGAACAGAATCAAAATTCAGTCCCGACACATCGATAGAAGAGCCAACTGAATTCGCGGCGAGAAAAAAGGCGGCATTGCTCCAGTCCCCCTCGACGCGGAGCACCTGCGGCGCATGGTAGTGCTGTGCACCGCGGATGCGACCGCTTTGAATATCGATGCCAAAAGTTTGCAAAACCTGTAACGTTAGATCGACATACGGCTTCGATTCCAGCGTGCCCGTGATCTCAAGCGTACTGTCATCTTGGAGAAGCGGGAGTGCAAGCAGAAGCCCTGTGATATATTGACTGGATACATTGCCCGCAATGGTATATTTGCCACCGCGAAGCGCACCCTGACAGCGGAGCGTGTCGGCGGTCGGTCGGGAGAGGGCACACCCCATGCGCTCCATTTCTTCCCAAAGGGGAGAAAGCGGACGTTGCGGAAGACGACCATGCATGGTGAAAACGGTATCGATCCCCAACGCACCGACGATGGGGAGTAGAAAGCGAAGCGTCGAACCGCTTTCTCCGCAGTTAAGTGTGGCAGAATTCGGGCACGCCGTGATGGGTGTGACATGATAGCCGTTCGTTGTGCGCTCGATCTGTGCGCCGAGTGCGCGCAGACAAGCGGCGGTCGCTTCAATATCGCGGTTCGTCTCCGCGCAGAGGATCTGCGTGGGTGCATCAGCAAGCGCAGATGCGATCAGAAATCGGTGTGCTTGCGATTTTGAGGGGATGATGTGCACCTGTCCGCAAAGCGGACGCGGGGAAATGGTGATGTTCATATCAAAGACCTGCCTCGATAAAGGATCGGAGTGCGGTTGTTGGCATCGGTACGATCTCGCAGTTCCCGATCGTGCGGGGGAGAATCAGATGGATCGACGTACCTGTGCGCTTCTTGTCGGAAAGTGTGAATTGATAGATATCCTCGAGCGGATAGTCCGTTTTGGTCGGCAGACCAAACTGCTTGAGAGTGCACTCGATCCGCTCGGTATCGGGGCAGGCACTTGCGCGGGCGACGATCGCCATGCCGATGGCGACACAGCAGCCGTGGGAGAGAGAAAAATCGCTTCGTGCCTCGATGCCGTGCCCGACGGTGTGCCCGAGGTTTAGCTTCATGCGCGCGCCCGTATCGCGCTCGTCAAGACAAACAACATCCCGCTTGAGCTCCACACATCGGGTGATCACGCGCGCGCGGTCGAATTCGATGCCAGATGCTTCGAGATAGCGGAAAAAAGCTTCATCATACAAAATGCCGTATTTGATCACTTCGGCACAGCCATCACGAAAAATGTCCTTCGGGAGCGTAGCGAGGGTGTCGGTATCGCAGAGGACGAGGCTCGGTTGCCAGAATGCACCAAGGAGATTTTTCCCTGCGGGAAGATCGACGGCGGTTTTTCCACCGACGGAGGAATCCACAGCCGCAAGCAGGGTGGTCGGAAGCTGGATGAAACGGATACCGCGCAGATAGCTTGCGGCGGCAAAGCCTGTTACGTCGCCAACAACACCACCCCCGAGGGCGATGAGCAGATCGGAGCGGGTAAGATGGTTTTCTGCAAGGAAATTCACAAGGGAAAGAAAAGTCTGTGCGGTTTTGCTCTGCTCACCTGCGGGGAAAACATAGGTGCATACGGAAATGCCCTCGTTTTCCACGCTTTTTTTTACCACATTTCCGTAGAGCGGGAAAACAGTCGAATCCGAAACGATGCACACGCGTTCGACCTTGCCGAGTGCGCTAATTTCGCGACCGACAGTCGCGAGCAAACCACCGCCGATCTTGATATCGTAGCGGCGGGAAGCATTTACTGTGACAAGATTCATCCGTCCACTTCCTCTTTGCATTTTTTTCCTTCGTCCAGCAGGGTGATGAGCTGCGTTTCGTCAGCGGATGCGATCGCATCGCGATAGGCGGTGAGGTTTGCCAAATAGGTATCCAGCTCGAAAAGGACATTTTCGCGATTGTCGAGAAAAAGCTCTGCCCACATCTGTGGATTGAGCCATGCAACGCGGGTAAGATCTTTATAACTGCCTGCGGAAAAGCCTTTGTGCGCTTGCGCGGTCGGGGATTTGATAAAAGCGTTGCTTAAAATATGGGGCATTTGCGAGGTGAATGCGATCATGCGGTCGTGCTCCTGCGCCGTCGTGACGGAAAACATGCCAAATCCGCAGGGCTTTAGCGCTTCTTTTACACGGTCAAGAAGCAAAATGTCATCAAAAACAGGGGGGACGAGCACCATCGGCTGCCCCTGGAAGAGCGTTGCACGGCTGTATTTGAAGCCAGAAAACTGTGAACCAGCCATGGGATGCCCGCCGACGAACCGAAAGCCGAAGCGCTCTGCAAGCGGGAAACAACGCGCGCAGATCTCGCGCTTGGTGCCGCAACAGTCGATGACGAGTGCAGAAGAAGAGATAAAAGGTGCATTTTCTTCCAGCCATGCGGCGCTCCCTTCGGGATAGATCGCGAGGATCAGCAGGTCGCATTTTCGGATGGTGTCGGCATCCAGCTCGCCATGGACAGCACCTGCAAGCATCGCAAAGGAAAGCATGGAGCGGTCTTTTTCGCAGGCATAGACAGTATGCCCTGCAATGGCATAGGCACGCGCCATACTGCCACCGATCAGACCGAGCCCGAGAATACCGACGTTCATCGGATCGCCTCCCAAATGCGGTTGACGCGGCGGTTCAAGTCATCAAATTGCGCAGGTGTGAGGGACTGCGCGCCGTCACAAAGTGCACGCGAGGGGTTGTTGTGCACCTCGACCATGATGCCGTCTGCGCCAGATGCCGCGGCGGCAAGCGCCATGGGCGGGACAAGGCGGGATTTTCCTGTAGCGTGGCTCGGATCGACCACGATCGGCAGGTGCGTCAGCTCATGCAGAGAGGGGACGGCGGAAAGGTCGAGCGTATTGCGGGTGTATGTTTCAAACGTGCGCACGCCACGCTCGCAAAGGACGACGCGCTCATTGCCCTCGCTCATAATGTATTCGGCGCTCATAAGGAGCTCCTGAAGCGTGTTTGCAAGCCCGCGCTTGAGCAAAATGGGCTTATCTGTTTTGCCGATTTCTTTGAGTAGGTCGAAATTCTGCATATTTCTTGCGCCGATCTGGATGATATCCACATCGCGGAAAAGGTCGAGATCATTGATGTTCATAAGCTCGGTGCAGATGGGAAGTCCCGTTGCTTCCTTTGCTTTGAGCAGAAGCTCGATGCCCGCCCCTTTCATGCCCTGAAAGGCATAGGGAGAAGTGCGGGGCTTGAATGCACCACCGCGCAGAATGTTCGCGCCCGATTCCTTGACGGCAGTCGCAACTTCGATGATCTGCTCTTCCGATTCAACGGAGCATGGACCTGCGATCATGCAGAAATAGCCACCGCCGATCTTCACACCGCCTGCCTCTACGATGGTATCCTTGGGATGAAATTTGCGGTTTGCCTGCTTAAACGGCTCGGATACGCGCTTGACAGAATCGACGATCTCCAAAGAGGTCAAAAGCTCCATATCGACGCGGCTCGTGTCGCCGATGAGCCCGAGAATGGTGACTTCTGAGCCCTCGGAAATGTGGACATCGAGATTCATGTTTTTTAACCACGAAACAAGGTGACTGGTTTGCTCGGGGGTAGTGCCGTGCTTCAATACTGCGATCATAATCATCTCTCCTAAAAAAAGCGCCGCACGGGCAATTCGTGCGGCGCATCAAATACTGTTTTGCATCCTGTAAAACGGTGCAGCACAAATCGCTATTACTTTTGGAAATTAAAAAAGTAATAGTAGCTAAAGAAAAACTGTGCTGCAAGAATAGAAACCATAATGATCAGCCTCCGTGTACAGTAGCTACGGACATTGTACCACTTGACGTGGAAAAATGCAAGAGGAAAAATGCAAAATTTGCAGAAATATCGCTTATACTGCAAGAGTGTCACAAGAACACAGCAGCAGGCACGCAGAGCGAAGCGGGAATCGGTGCGAATGCCCATAGGTGAGCAGTCGTAATCGCCGTGATAAGCGGAAATGGCATCCATCACGCAGCGAAATGTGCGCACCTCAATTTCGGACGCTTCAGAAAGGTATGTAAGAAAATGCTCCTGAAGCGCGTGCTCATACGCACGATGGTCAGATAAACTCGCCCCGAAAGTTATGTTGTGTGCATAGGTAAAGGCATCGGTCGTATAGTGGATGAGTTTTCCTATGGTGTAGTAGTCAAGCATCGTCCAAACGCGCTTCTTTTCAAGACGCTTGGCGACGCGCGCCATGTAGCGCATCGCATTTTCATAGTTGTGCCCACGCAAAAACTCGCGACGGATCGAGCCTTTGAGATAGGTCGCGGGATTACGGTCTGGCTCAACACAGCCGATCAAAAAAGCGCGAACAAAGCGCTTGGGGGTATGAGGAAAGTAATGTTCGGCAAGATATTTTCCGAGTGATTTATGGCTTTTTCCGCGCATAGCTGTCCTCCTGTAGGCTTGATGGGACAATGATAGCATTTTTGCACGCGGAAATTGTTAAGAAACGCAAATTTTAGAGGAAAATACAAATTGGTCACCAGAAAAACTTCGGAATTTATAAAAAATACCCGCTCTGCATAAGCTGAGCGGGTATGGGGATCACTCGGTGATCGTAAAGGTCTTCGTGCCTGCGAGATAACCATCGAGGTAAATGTCAAGGGTGTATGTGCCGACCTCGGTGGGGGTGTGGGGAAGATCAAGCTCTGCGTAGTGATAGCTCTTGGTAGAGGTTTTCCACCACAGATCATACCAGTCAACGCTCTCTTGTTCGGAAAAGCTCGGAAGAACATTTCCGTCCGCATCGCGGATGATGAACATGAGATCCATCTGCTGATGATTGACCCAGTAGCGAAGCTCGGAGCTGGAACGAAGAATCACAGAGATGCTCTCGCCAGAATGGAACTCGGTCGTATAATCGTTCTTGGAGACATCCTCATAGGTCCAGTTCGCCTTTTTGGGTGTAACGAGCAGATTCGTGTAGACATATTCAAAGTTGAGACTTTGATTGAACAGGTAAGTCGTGCCCGAGGCGGTGAAGGACTGGTTTGCATTGAACACAGTATTTGCCGATGCGGTGCTGATCTCCACAGAATAGGTCGCATTGGGAATCTTCGGGGTGATGACAGCGGAGTTCGTATCTGTGCGGACGACTTCCTGCACATCGCTTCCGTCCACGCTGTACAGAAGCAGCCAACCCTCGGTGGGGGCGTTGCCTGTAAAGTCCCAATTTACGGTAATGGACTTTGGATCAGAAGAATCTGCGGAGAAACCCGTGATCGTGACTGCGTTTGCAGTGATGCTCGTGCGGACGAGCTGGGTCATGCCATCGGCGGTGACTTCAACGGTATACGCGCCAGAGCCGACACCATCAAATGTGGCGGACGTTTCGCTTACGCTGATGCCTTTCTGATAGCCGTCATCGCCATAACAAAGGACATTCCAGCTTGTGATCTCGGCATCGGCGGGCGCATCCCAAGTAGCGGTAAGCGTACCATCTGCACACGAAACGATCTGCAGGTTTTGTGCAAGCAGAATGCGCGAGGCGGTGAAACGGATGGTATTTTCACCAACCAGATGGATCTGCCCTTGCCCAGTGGGTTCAATGCGGAAATCATAGGTACTACCGACGGTCAAATCGGTAATGGTCACGCTGTGCCCCGTGAAGCTGACTGCGCGTTCCTCTTCGCCCTCGGTGCTATAGAGCACTTGCCACTCATTTTCAGGTCCTTCAACGCTGAAACTCAGAACGACAGAGCCATCATTCGTGCCAGTTACAGCGTTGAGCGAAAGAAGTTTTGTGTCGGCGGCGGTGGTGAACATGGAATTGTCCACACCTACAAGCTTGTGGAAGCCGTCAACGATGAGCTGGATCTGATACATGGTATCGGGTGTCAGATCGCTGAATACCGCCTGCCCGTCGGTCAGGGTACTGCGCTTGACATTGCCGTAGCTGTCCGAGCAGATCACGGTGAGCAGAGATGTGTCAATGTCGGTGTTGACGATCACGGTGGTGGAATCCGTTTGGGGCTTTATCTCGATGGAATCGATTTTTAGCAGATAGTAGTTGTGATAGAAGAACAGACAACCCGTTATCAACGCAACGAGAATCACGAGCAGGGAAATCATAACGATGAGCCCTGTGTGCCTTTTCTTCGGTGCAGGGGGGAGAGGCTCTTCTGCTTCTTCTTCGGCAAGGATGGGTGTGGTGACGAGGACGCGCGTTTGGTCTGACGCAGGTGGCGTGGGGATCACGACAGTTTTGCGTTCGGTATCCGTAATTGCGGGAGCGTTTTCCTCCACGGGAAGGTCAGCGTCAGTTACTTCTTCAGCGCTTTGCGTATCTTCCTGCGGTGCGTCGTCCTCGGCGAACGGGTCGGGCAGGGGATGCGTGATCAGCTCGTCAGCCTGAGCGAGGATGGAAGATACTTCGTCAGTCATCGCCTGCTCAGAAAGGGCTTCGCTATCCGCGTCATTTGGTGCAGTATCGTCCGATGTGATCGCTTCGAGGAAAGAAAGCTCTTCGGGGATATTTTCGGAAGATGTTTCCAGTGGCAGTTCATCTGCAACTTCTTTTGCGATCACCGCAGGTGCGGTATGCTCGGTGACAGAAGCGAGCGGGGGATTGATGGGAAGGTCGTTGACAACATTGCGCTGCATATAGCCAACAAGTGCCTGACCCATTTCGATCGGGCTCTTCCAGCGTGCGGCGGGATCGGGATCGCAGGCTTTCATGATGATCTCTGCGATCTCGTAGTCAGCATTGAGGGGGCTTGGGAGCGGTTCGTCAGGCGCTTTGTCTGTGAATGGAAGCACACCATTATTGTAGATCTGGTAGAGGATCAGACCAACGGCGTAGATATCGGCGGTGGTATTGATGGTCGCCATATCGTCGTGAAGCTCGGGCGCGGTGTAGACGCTACGGTACTTCTTCGGCATCGTCGCATATTTTAGCGAATTGAGCGGTACAAAACCGAGATCACCGATGCGATATTCTTTATCATCAGAAATAAATATGTTCGTCGGTTTCAGATCGAGATAAAGATAACCCTTTTTGCGGCAGATGGAAAGCGCAGCACAAAGATCCAGACCGAGATTGACTGCGCCAAGGTGGGTCATGGGATTTCTACGCATGAATTTATCGAGCGAGCGCTTATAAGAGCTGATGAGATAAACATCATATCCAAGTTCGCTCCCTTCCATCGGTACGATCTGCCAACTGTCGTATGGCAGGTAGCCTTCGAGAGAGGAAAGCTTATTGAGAAGCTGTGCTTCCTTCACGATGCCCTCTGCCTGCGACTTAAAATAGTCGGTGGCGGCAGCGGGATCTTTATATGCACCAGTCAGCAGTAGCGCGTTGAGCTGAACCTGAGATGCAGGGACTGAAATAACTTTAACGATGTATTTTTTCTCCGAATCCTCCCTCATCGCTGGACAGCAAACTACGCCATCGTGGCTGCTCATCGGTGCGCCCATGGCATAGCCATCGAGCAGGGGAGAGATGCGTTTGGGGTCGGACAAGTCGATCGCCTCCTTTAACCTCTATATCATAAATGAAAAATGCAAAAAATGCAACACTTTTGTAGTTGTTTTTTGACGGTTAATTGTAAAATCAAATTGAACAGTTGAACAAAAAGATCCATAGTGGTCG
>CAZVJJ010000006.1:0-60340 GCA_964627295.1 uncultured Oscillospiraceae bacterium
CCTGCTTGTAAGGCAGATGCTCTCCCAGCTGAGCTATGCTCCCGTGCGGTTGAGGTGTTTACCTCAGCGACGTGTTTTATTATACACACGGGATGGCATTTTGTCAAGAACTTTTTTCGATTTTTTACCAAAAATTTTTCGTGCAACAAATTCCTGACATTCCCACCAATTTCACGAAAAAATCAAATCTTTTTCAGCATTTCGGTGATATCCTCAGGCGTGAAGCTATAGACCGTATCACAGAACTGGCACTCAACTGGAAATGCCTTTCCCTCGTCTGCGATCTCCTGAAGCTCCTTGCGCCCAAGGCTGATCAGCGCCGCTTCTACCCGCTCACGCGAGCAATAGCACTTATAGCTGACAGAGGTCGTCTCCATAAACACAACACCGAGCTCACCGCAGACCTGTCCCAGAATATCCTCGGGGGTCAGCCCCTGCTCAAGCATCGCTGTGACCGCGCCTGCGCGCTTGATCCCGCGCTCGAGCGCATCGATCGTCGCATCGGGTGCATCGGGCAAAAGCTGGACGAGATAACCGCCTGCGACTTTTACGCTACAGTCCGTATCGACCAGCACGCCAAGCGCACACGCCGTAGGTGTCTGCTCAGACTGCGCAAAGTATGCCGTGACATCGTCCGCGATCTCGCCCGAGACGAGCTGGGTAGAGCCGATATACGGCTCTTTCATTTGCAGGTCACGGATAACAGTGATCGTTCCATCTGTGCCAACGGTCGCGCCGACATCGAGTTTTCCCGCGTATTTTTCCACGAGCGGCACTTTCGGCTCGGTGACGCAACCGCGCACATTTCCATCAGGGTCAGAAACGACTGTGATCGTACCGATCGGACCGCCTCCGCGCACCTGAAGCGTCATAGAGCCGTTTTCGACCTTTTGCATATTGCCCATCATGGAAGCCGCCGTCAGGGCGCGTCCAAATGCCGCTGTAGCATTTGGGGTCGTCCCCTGAATCTCCGCGCCGCGGCGCACAAGTTCCGTCGAGCGGATGGCAACGACCTTTACAAAGCCATCCATGCTCATTCCACGTACCAAATAATCGTTCATATTCCTCTGCGGCAAATGCCGCGTCCTCCTGTCCTTTTTCGCACCATTATAGCCCATTCACGCAAATCATGCAAGCGATTTCTCAGGCTCGCTTTACTTTTACCTTCCCCTTACGCGCTTTTATATAGATGCGCTGCTCATTTTCGCGCGGATCGGTGAAAACGCGGTCAGCATAGACCGCAATGTGCGTAAAGCCCGCCGCTTTCAGATACTCGATAAGCTGTGCCTGCGAATAGGCGTACTCCCGATGCTCCTCAAACGATCGCATCCACACATTTCCGCTCCGCTGGAACAGATCCATGCCATACGAGCAGATATTCGTATCTTCATCAAATTCCCCGCGCCAGACGCAGTAAACATCGTCGTCCTCATCAAGGAACACCTGCCCATCCATGGCGCGGAGCTTTTGCGGTGTATTGACATCAAAAATGAACACACCGCCAACATTGAGCGCCTTGTACACGCGCGCGATCGCCTCTCGGCATTCGTCGGGGTTTACGATATAGTCAAGGCTATCAAGCGCACACACCGCCAGATCGACACCGCGTGGCAGAACAAGCTCCTGCAATGGGACACAGACGAATCGGGGCGCATTTTCAAGCGCGCACGTCTTTTGCTGTGCCACGGTGAGCATTTCCTCGGAAATATCCACGCCGAGCACGTTGAGCCCTCTCTGCGCAAGCAAAGCCGTCACAGAGCCAGTTCCGCAGGCAAGATCGACCGCCGTGCGTGGCGAGACACCCTCGCGCTTTAAGATCTCAAAGTAAAAATCAACCGTCGCTTCGTAATCGACATCATTTGTCAAGCGGTCATAGCTTTCCGCCAAAGCATGATATGCTTCCATTTCATTCTCCTGTAAAAAATCCCGTCCCATTCAAGGGACGGGACTTTCGTTTAACGCTTAAAAATGCTGAAGATCTCGTCGATATCGCTCACATCTGCGGGCTTGCTGGGTTTGACAGCAGCGGCAACAGGGGTATCGATATCGTCCACAGGTGCTTCCTTCGGTGCGGAAGTCTGTGCAGTAGCCTTGGTCGTGACATTGAAGGCATTCTGGTCAAAGCCAGTTGCGATGACCGTAACGCGCATCTCATCAGCAAACTCGTCGGAGCAAGTCGCGCCGAAGATGATGTTTGCATCGGGATTTGCAGCCTCCTGCACGATGCCAGCGGCGGTCTCGACATCGTCGAGGGTCATCTCGGTCGAGCCCGTGACATTGACGAGCACGCCCGTTGCGCCGTTGATCGCAGTCTCGAGAAGCGGGCTGGAAATTGCGGCAGTTGCTGCCTGCTCTGCCTTCTCGCGGCCAGCCGCCGTACCAACGCCCATGTGTGCGCGACCAGCATCCTTCATAACTGCGGAAACGTCCGCGAAGTCGAGGTTGATGATGACGTTCTTGGAGAAGCCAACGAGCTCGGAGATGGAAGTGACAGCCTGCTTGAGCACATCATCAGCAATGCCGAATGCATTGGCAAAGGTGATCTTCTGGTCGGTCACGTACTTCAGGCGATCATTGGGGATGATGATCAAAGAATCGACCTTATCCTTCAGGTCAGCAATGCCCTGCTCCGCCTGACGCATACGGTTTGCACCCTCAAACTTGAACGGCTTGGTGACAACGCCAACAGTCAGAACGCCCGCCTCATGTGCAAGGTCTGCAACGATCGGTGCTGCGCCCGTGCCCGTGCCGCCGCCCATGCCTGCGGTGATAAAGACCATATCGGTATTCTCGAGGATCTTTGCAAGCTGTGCGCGGGACTCCTCTGCGGACTTTCTGCCGATCTCAGGCTTAGAGCCTGCGCCCATACCGCCAGTCAGTTTCTCGCCGATCTGGATTTTGGAATCGCAGACGGACTTGTTCAGATCCTGCTTATCGGTATTGACAACGACGAAATCCACGCCGCCGACACCCGCTTCGATCATGCGGTTGATAACATTGTTGCCTGCGCCGCCGACACCGATGACCTTGATATTGACAACGCGATCCGAAAGATTATTAGACATATTCTCTTCCTCCTATGTATGTTTGGACAATGAGAGCGGTGCTCCCATGCATTTTTTCGTTCGTACCATTGTATTCTATCCCCAAATTGGAATTTGGTCAATAGAAAATCTCGATTTTCGTCAAAATATTTACAAATTTCTTACATCTTTAATCGAACGGGGTGTACATGACCTTGTCCGACCAGATGGTAAAGGAGACATCGAGCACACCAAGACCCGTTTTAAGCTTTTCGCTGTTGATCGCGGCGTACATACTTGCGATCTTGCGATCGATCTCGGAACTGTCACCGAGCTTGACCTGATACTGCTGTCCGTACCAAAGCTCGATCTCGGTCAGATCGGTCACGTCCACGCTTGCCGCTTCACCGACGATATTATTCGCTTCGAGCGCACGCAATATCTCCAGCGCAACGTCAAGGCGCTCGGCATTGGTCACAACGATGGGGGTCGTGCCGATCAGCGCGCCCGATGCATCGGTTTCTGCCGTTGGCTCTGTGGTGGGGACTTCAAAGGCTGTTGCCCGCTCTCCGATAAGCGGTGCTTCGAGGTTGACACCGAGGATCTTCGTGTAATTTGCTGCTGTGCCACCATCCGTCTGCTCGACGACCTTGCCACCCGAGGTGACGAGCCACCAAAGTCCGTCCGTGGACTGGGCGGCATATACGACATTCACTTCTTCAACAATAATATTGACCGTATCTGGAAGTTTTATACCAATTCGGACACTATTGACATACGGAAGCTCTGCCATGATCCTGCCACTTGCGCGCGGGATGCTGAACCCCATCAATCGGTCGCCCTCGGTAATGCCCGATGCCTCCCGAATGGTCCATTCGCTATATGCATTCGCACCCGAAACAGTGATCGTTTCGACCTTGAAGAAGATCGAAAGTCCCATCACGACCGCAAGAACGACCGCCGTCACGATCAGAAGTTGCATCAGCAGACGACTGCGATTAAATGCCGCGGGCTGGGTGTAGATGATCGCGGGCTTCGGGCGTTTTGCCTCCTTACGGCGCTTGCGCGCACGCTCCTGCTGACGCTGTCGCGCGCGGATGGCTTCACGGTTCTGCTTGGCGCGACGCTCGCGCTCTGCCTTTAGCCGTTGCTGCTCCTCGCGCGAGGACTTCGGCGCAGGTGCATTTTTCTGCGGTGGGCGTTGCTGGCGCTGTTCGGTGGCGGGCTGTCTTTGCGGATGCACCGTACTTGCACGCACTTCCTGCCGTGACTGAACCGCATCCGATTTGGCTGAAGTCTGCGCCCGCGCCTTTTTATCCGCCGCTTTTTTTGCAGGTGCTTTCTTTTTTGGCTGTACCGTTTGGCGGTTTTTCTGCTTTGTGTCCATACTTTCCTCCTGCGCGGTGGGATTTTATTTTGCCAGAGATTCGATGATATCGCAGATCTGCTCCGCAGAATCGGTCTGCACCATGGCAAGGAGCGCTTGGCGCATCTGCTCACGCCGCGCTTCATCGGCGAGCAGAGCGGTGATCTCGGCGTACATCTTCTCGGGCGTGCAGTCCTTTTCGAGCATCACGACAGCACCGCCGCGCTCTTCGAGCACACGCGCATTTTTCTCCTGATGGTTATTCGTGACATTCGGGGATGGAATAAGGATGCACGGCGTACCGCTTGCGCCGATCTCGTTGCAGGTCGATGCGCCTGAGCGACCGATGATCACATCTGCCGCCGCCATCACGGTGGGCATATTATAGATATATTCGCGCATATCGATGCTTTCGCAATGCGCGACATCCACGCCGTTTTCTTTAACAAGTGCGGGCATCCATTCCCAGCCGAAGCTGCCTGTTGCATGGATATGGTGGAACGGGAAGCCATCACGCTGCTCCATCGGAAAGATCTGCGCCATCGTCTGATTCATCACCTTTGCACCAAGGCTACCAAACGCAGACACGACCACCTGCTTGCCCGTCAGTCCCAATTCGCGCTTGGCATCTTCCTTGCGGGTATAGATGAACTCACGCTTGATGGGCATACCGACGACCTGCACCCGCTCAGGATGGGCATAGTGTGCCACACTTTCTTCAAATGCGACGAGCACGCGGTCGGCTTTATTCGCCGCCATTTTGGTCGTCACGCCAGGGACGGCATTTGCCTCATGTACGCACGTGGGAATGCCCATGCGCTGTGCCGCATAGAGCGCAGGAAAGCTCGCATAGCCGCCCGTGCCGATGACCACATCGGGCTGAAACTCCCGAAAGATCTCTTTGCAGGCGCTCACCGCGCGAAGCACGCATTTGACAGCATAGATATTCTGCTTCAATCCCGCAAAATTCAGCTTTCTGCTCAGACCCGATGCATCGAGACATTTGAGCGCATAGCCCGCCTGCGGAACGAGCTTCTCCTCCATCTTTCCTGTTGCGCCAATGAAGAGGATGTTGGCATCAGAGTGGCGCTCCCTGATCATATTGGCGACTGCGATGGCTGGGTTGATATGTCCCGCTGTGCCGCCGCAGGTAAAAATCAAATTCATAGAGATACCTCCTGTGTTTTTGTCTTGTTTCGGTCTCTCGAAATGCGAAGTAATATCCCCATCTCGGCAAGGTTCATCGCAAGCGCCGTTCCGCCATAGGAAAAGAACGGAAGTGCAATGCCCGTCGAGGGGAGAAGATTTGTCACAACGCCCAGATTCAAGATCGTCTGGACAGCGATAAGCGTAATGATCCCCGCCGCAAGCACCGTCGAAAAGCGGTCAGATGCGTGCAAGGCGATCCAGTAGCCGCGCAGGATCATCAGCGCAAACAGCACCACGATCAAAAGCGCGCCCACAAGACCGAGCTCCTCGCACACGACGGCAAAGATATAGTCATTATACTGAAATGGAAGATAAAGATACTTCTGGCGCGACTTCCCATAGCCAAGCCCGAAAAGTCCGCCCGAACCGATCGCATAGAGCGATTGCAGGATCTGATATCCCGTATCTTTCGCGTCAAGCTCTGGGTGAAGCCATGCGCTCACGCGGTCGCCCGCATAGCCCATGAAGCTGATGTACACGATCACGAATACCAGCGCCGCGCCTGCACCTGCGAGTAGCCATTTGGGGCTCGTGCCCGCGACGAACATCATCACAACGCCGACCATGCCCATGAGCATGATGGCACTTAGGTGCTTTTCGAGCGCCAGCGGGATAAGGATGCCGAGCATCGCGGTGGCAAATCCCAGAACACCCTTGCGAAATTCTTTTGCCCCAGAACCAAAACTACGCGTCAGCCTCGCAAAGAGGACGATCAGCGCAAATTTTGCAAGCTCCGACGGCTGAAACTGGATGCCCGCAATGCTGATCCAGCGCTTTGCACCGTTGACCTCCTGCCCAGCAAAAAGCACGCTGAGCAAAAGCACGATGCTCGCCGCATAGCTCAGCCACGCGCTCTTTTGCCAGACGCGCGGTGATATGCGGGAAAATGCCACCATGGCAGCAAGCCCGATCAAAGCGCATACCGCCTGTTTTTGCAGATATTTTGTCGAAACGGTATACCCCGTGTCATAAAGGCTCTGCGCGTAGCTTGCCGAATAGAGCATCGCAAGCCCAACGGCAAGCAGAAGCAGTACAAGAATTAAAAATGGATAGTCGATACTTCCCACCGCCGAGTGGCGGTGTTCCTCTTTGGTGTTCAGAACAGCTTCTGAACCCAAATGCATTTCCTCCTATCGCCTTAAAGCGATGCGCGGACACCGATCCATGCAAGGATGCACATGATGCACGACACCGCGGTGAAAATGAGTACGATCTTTTCCTCTTTCCATCCACATTTTTCAAAGTGATGGTGGATGGGGGTCATTTTGAAAATGCGCTTTCCGTGGGTGAGCTTAAAATAAGTCACCTGCATGATCACGGAAACGGTCTCAACGATATACACAAACCCCACCAGAATGAGCACGAGCGGCATTTCGAGTGCAAAGCTCATCGCGCAGACCACACCGCCCAAGAAGAGACTTCCCGTGTCGCCCATAAAAACCTTTGCAGGATGCCAGTTGTAAAAAAGATAAGCGATCAGTCCACCCACGAGCGCCGCAGGCAGGAGCGCAAGGTCATACTTACCCTTTGCAAGCGCAACAGCGGCAAAAAACACCATCACAGGGATCGTCACGCTGCTGCAAAGTCCGTCAACGCCATCGGTCAGGTTGACCGCATTGTCACAACCGACCATCACGAACATGGCAAAGAAGATGTACACGAGCGGATGCACGTCAAAACTCACTTGGACGAACGGAATATAAATGTGCGTGTTCATCGCGTCCGTTTTCCACATGGCATACAGGAAAAGCGCGGAAACCGCCATTTGCAGAAGCATCTTTTGCAGGGAGGTCAAGCCCTCATTCTGCTTCTTCTTGATCTTGGTGAAGTCATCCACGAAGCCGACTGCGCCATAAAGGAGCGACAGCAATAGTACGAAAAAGACGGTGTAGTCCTCCATAAACGGAATGTTGCACAGGAGCACGAGGATCGTGCCAAAAATGAACATCAAGCCGCCCATCATCGGCGTGCCCGCCTTATAGTTATGCCACGTCGGGCCGACCTCTCGGATGGACTGACCGACCTTCAGCGCCCGCAGGACAGGCAGGAGCAGATAACCGATACCGCCCGTCAGCACAACGGATGCAAGCGCCGTGATCAAAATTCGATTCATAGGTATTCCCCCATATTTCTATTTCTTCAGGAAGTGCTCCAGCGCATATTCCATATGCATTCCGCGGCTTCCCTTAAAGAGGATGGTATCGCCCTCTTTTACGATGCGGCTGAGCGCGTCGGCAAGCGCCTCATGCGTGTCAAAATGCTGCTCCTCTGCGCCATGCTCGCGCGCACCACGCGCGGTATGTAGGCTCAGCGCGCCATAGGTCAGGACGATATCGGCATTTTCTGCCGCAAGCGTGCCGATGCGGTAATGCGCCGCAGGTGCGCCCTCGCCAAGCTCCAGCATATCGCCGAGCACGGCGATGGTGCGCGTTTTCTTTGCGCCGAGCACCGCAAGCGATGCCGCGACCGATTCAGGACCTGCATTGTAGCAGTCATTGATGATCTGGCAGCCTTTGTATGTCAGCAGTTCCTGCCGCCCCGCAATATTGCGAAATTCCCACAGTCCGCGCGCAATATTTTCATTCGTCACGCCAAATTCCAGCGCAACTGCGATCGCCGCCAGCGCGTCGGGTACGAAATGCATTCCCTCCTGCGCGATGCGCACGGGAAATGTGCCACTCCGTGTCTGCGCGCGGAACGAAAGCGCGCCATCTCCGCTCTGAATATCGAGTGCACGCACCGCCGCATTTTCGCCCGTACCGAAATAGGAAACGGACTGCCGCAGTGCACGCGGGAGTGGGAAAAGCTTGTCATCGTCGCCATTTAGCAGAAGTTTTGCGCCGTCGCGCATCCCCTCGGTGATCTCAAGCTTTGCATCACGGATGCCATCGCGTGAGCCAAGATGCTCCATGTGCATCGTGCCAATATTGACGATCGCCGCAACGTCAGGGCGTGCGATCTGTGCAAGATACGCCATTTCACCAAAATGGTTCATGCCCATCTCGAGCACCATGATCTCGGTATCCTCAGGCATTGCAAGGATCGCCATGGGCATTCCGATGTCGTTATTGTGATTGACGGGCGTTTTGCCCGTGCGGTAGGTCGTTGCAAGGACGGATGCGATCATTTCCTTGGTCGTCGATTTCCCGACCGAGCCTGTGATGCCCACGACCTTGGCGTGCATCTGCTCCCGCGCACGCGCGGCGATCTTTCCGAGCGCGATGCGCGTATCGGGCACGAGGATACATGGGAAATCGCCCACCTTGCGACTGCACAGCGCTGCCGCCGCACCCTTTTCCATTGCGGCGGGAACGAAATCATTTCCGTCGCGCGCACCCTGTAGTGCAATAAAAAGTTCGCCACTTTTCAGGATGCGGGTATCATTGTTCGCGCCAAAGAATTCGACGCTTTCGTATTTTTCTTCCACAAAGCCGCCGCACCAGAGTGCCGCCTGCTTCAATGTAAGCTTTGGCATATTACTTCCTCGATTCTGACAGGTACGCCGCGACTTCCTCACGCTCATCAAGATGGTGCTTGATGCCGTTGATCTCCTGATATGTCTCGTGTCCCTTTCCTGCCAGTATAATTATATCATCTTTTTCGGCAATGTCCATAGCATATTGAATTGCTTTGCGCCGATTCGTTACAACTTTATAATCTCCGTACTCTTTTTTGACACCTTTTAGGATGTCCTGAATAATGGCATCGGGGTCTTCCGTGCGGGGATTATCCGAAGTAATGATGGCAATATCGCTCAGCTTCACGCCGATCTCGCCCATGATCGGGCGCTTGATGGGATCTCGGTCGCCGCCACAGCCGAACACGGAGATGAGCCTGCCCTTGCAGAAGCCCTTGACGCTCGAGAGAACATTTTCCAGTCCGTCAGGCGTGTGCGCATAGTCGATCAGCACGCTATAGGGCTTATTCGGTGTCGGCACGACCTCGACGCGTCCCTTCACGCCGCTCGCCGTGCTGAGCGCCTGCGCGCAGTCTGCAAGCGAAATACCGAGCTGCTTAGCAATGCCGATCACCGTAAGCGCATTATAAACGGTGAATTTTCCAGGAATGGGGAGCTTAAATTCGGCACTCTCGCCATTGAGCGTCGCACGGAAAGAAACGCCCTGTGCGTGCAGGCAAATATCCTCGGCGCAAAGTGCGCCGTTGCCATGGGTGCTCAGCGTGATCGTGGGGCAAACTGCCTTTGCGATCATGCGCGGGGCATAAGCATCGTCCGCATTGATCACTGCACGGTCACAGCGGGCAAAAAGCTCCGCCTTGGCATCGCAGTAAGCATCCATCGTCTTGTGGAAATCCAGATGATCTTCTGTAAGATTCGTAAATGCCGCCACATCAAAATGCACACCGCCCACGCGGTCAAGCGCGATGGCGTGGCTCGACACCTCCATCACGGCATAGCGGCAACCCGCATCACGCATCCGTGCGAAAAGTGCCTGCAATTCGAGGCTTTCGGGGGTGGTCCGCTCGGTGGGGATGACTTCCTCTCCGACAAGATTTTCCATCGTGCCGATAAGACCAACTTTCGCGCCAAGGCATTTTTCGATCACTTGCTTCAGAAGAAGCGTCGTGGATGTCTTTCCATTCGTGCCAGTCACGCCGATCATGGTCATGCTTTTTGCAGGATGGTCATAGAAATTCGTTCCGAGCAGAGAAAGCGCAAGGCGGTCGTTCTCCACGAGCACATAGGGCACATCGATCTCAGGTGCTTTTGCAGTCACGATCACGCGCGCCCCCTTTTCCATCGCCATGGGGATAAAACGGTTTCCGTCCGATGCAAAGCCCGAGATCGCCACAAATAGGCTTCCCGCGGTCACTTTGCGCGAATCGTAAGCGATGCTTTCAATTTCCATCTGCGGATCTGCGTGCATTTCACGCACATCGATCCCTTGTAAAAGTTTGCTCAGCTTCATGGTAAATTCTCCTTTTCGTGTATACTTCAATCCCTTGCGTGCATATCTGCAAAGCGTAGTGTGACAGTCGTACCGACCGCGACCAGTTCTCCTGCGGTGATGCTCTGCTCCACCACAGTCACCTGCGCATCTGTGTCTGTATTCCCTGTCACCAGAATGTTGATTTTCCGTTCTTCCGCGCAAGTTTGTGCCTGCGTGCGATCCATGCCAAAAAAATCAGGCATTTCGACCGTTTTTTCTTCCTGCACAGCACCGAGATACAGTAGTACCTCGCTTGCACCCGACACAGCGCTTCCCGCGGCAGGGATCTGCGCAGTCACGCACTCCCCTGTTCCGACGAATTTCGCTGTTAAAGAAAGCGCTTTCAGCATTTTTTCGGCTTCTTTTTGCGTCAAACCCGTATAATCGTCCAAAACGACCGTTTTCCCTGCCGCATCTTCCTCAGAAAAGGAGCGTTCTACGCCGAGATACGGCAAAATGTCGCTCATCACCGCCCCGACTGTCGGAGCAGCCATCACGCCGCCCGAAATGTAGATACCTGTTTCGCGCGAGGGCGTATCGAGCGCCACGAGGACGATGTATTCTGGGTCATCCATCGGCGCGATGCCGACAAAGGACACGATTTTGTCAAGCGTTTTGTTGCCATTTTCGTCGAGCACATCGATCTTCTCGCTCGTGCCCGTCTTGCCGCCAATGGAAAAGCCCGCGACCTGCGCATTTTTCGCCGTCCCATCCGTCACAACGGAGCGGATGATCTGGCGCATGGTTTCCGATGTCTCGGCGCTGATGGTCTGGCGCACGACAGTCGGCTCTTGTCGAAGCACAGTATTGCCATCGGCATCGATCACTTCAGAAACGATATACGGCTCTAAAAGATCCCCGCCATTGACAACAGATGCGATCGCCCGCACGAGCTGAAGCGGTGTGATCTTAAACGTCTGCCCGAACGAGCCTGAGGTGAGCGAAGCCGTGCCCCATTTGTCGGTATCGACGATCAGCTCCCTCGAGAAGAAAACGCCCTTGCTCTCCCCCGCAAGATCGATGCCCGTCTTTTCCAGTATACCAAATTTTTCGATGTATGCATAGAACCTTTCTCCTCCTAATTTTAGCGCAATGTGCGCAAGCGCGATATTGCACGAATTTTGGAGTGCCTGTGGCGTTTTCTGTGCGCCATGTCCCGCCGCGCGCCAGCAATGCAGAAGCTGCGCGCGTCCCGCGATCTGCTCTGCACCGCTACAATAGAAATCGGTATCGAGCGTGATCGCGCCGCAATCGAGCGCCGCCGCCATTGTAAGCACCTTAAAGGTAGAACCGGGCTCATATCCATCCGAGATCACGCGGTTGCGCCATTGTTTGAGCTGTGCCTGACTGAGCGCCGTCTGATACGCCTGCTTTGCCGATGTGTACGCATCGCTTCCCTCTTGTAGTGCCAGATAAGCAAGCTTCTGCGCTTCAAGCGCCTGCGCCGTCTGTGTATCGGCGATCTCGAGATAGGCATTGGGGTCGTAACTGCCAAGCGTCGCCATAGCGAGGATCTCCCCCGTTTTGGCATTCATCACAAGTCCGAATGCACCGTTTTGCACATCGTACTTCGTGATCGCCTCCTGCATCCGTTTTTCAAGGCACGCCTGCACCGTGGCATCGAGGGTCAAAATAACGCTGTCGCCTTTTTGCGACGTAAGATAATTTTCATAGGAAAAGGGCATATCCATTTCATTATTGCCCTTGGTCGTGATGACCTTGCCCGCGCTCCCTTTGAGGTAAGCATCATACGCCGCCTCCACGCCCTCTGCACCATCATTGGATGCATTCGTGAAGCCGATCACCTGCGCGGCAAGCGTGCCAAATGGATAGCTACGCTCCGAGCTTGGCTCAAGGTGCACGCCCCAGATATCATTTTCATTGATATAACTGCGGATCTCGGCGGCAACGTCTTCCTGCACGCGGCTACCGATCTGCTTATACCGTTTTTTAAGGTCGCTCGCCTGCTCTGCGATCCATGCAGGGTCTTTTTCGAGGATCTCCCCGAGCGCGCGGGACAGTTCCTCGATATCCACCTTCGCCTGCTTCAGCTCGCGCGGATCGAGATAGACATTTTGCACGCCGACCGAGGTCGCAAGGATATTCATATTGCGGTCGTAGATGTCCCCGCGGTCTGCTGTGACGGAAGTCGTTCGCGTCTGATTTCGCAATGCAAGCGAGGCATAGTAGCTGTAATTTGTGACCATCAGCGAATACAGGCGAACACCAACGGGCACGAATGCAAGTGCGCCGAGCACCACCGCTGTATAAAGGATGCGCCTGTGATGGCCGCTATCGATGCGCACGCGCGTATATTCTTTTTTCGACTGCTTTTTCGGCATGTGTCCCCGACCTTTCCTTAAAAGAAAGCCGCACCTGTAAAGGCAGGAATGGGCAGCAAGGGAATCCCTCGCCGCCCATTGCAGCTTTATCCTAATGAAAGTCTATGAGTTAGGACACGCTTTATGCAAACAAGCCCTCAAAAAACCAGCAGATATTCTCCCAGAGGGTCATCTCTTGGGGCGGTTCTGGGATCGATACCGTCACAGATATGTGCTCGGCATCCTCTTGCGAGATCATGCCAAGCGCACGCGCCTTTTCCTCGATCACCGATGCATCGATTTGCGAATGATAGGTATGCTTGAGCAGCACATTTTCATCCTGCAAAACCGTGAGCGTATTTTCCATGAGTTCATAACGGTCACACACCGTAACGAACCGCACCATCGATACGAGCATCGTCACGATGAGCGCAAGGGCGACCACGACGCTACAAAGTGCCACGGGGTCGATCGCGACCGTGATCGCAGGACGCTCGACTACATTCGGAAGTGTAGTTTTTGCCTTGCGGGGCACTTCCTGCGGGGCGACCTTTACCGCCTCAGAACCGGGGGTAAAGTATTTTGTGATATATTCGATATCATGTTTGTAATATGTCATGATCTTCTGCTCTTTTCTCAGAATTCGATGCCTTACAGCTTTTCACACACGCGAAGCTTTGCGCTACGTGCTCTGGGGTTGCGCGCAAGCTCCTCTTCGCCCGAAACGATGGGCTTGCGGGTGATGAGCTTGACCTTGGGGCGATTCCCGCAGACGCACACAGGGAAATTCGGCGGGCAAGTGCATCCCTTTGCCGCATCCGCCATGCCATTTTTCACGATGCGATCTTCAAGGGAATGGAATGTGATGATCGCAAGCCGACCGCCCGCATTGAGTGCAGGGATCGCATCGCGCATCACTTTTTCTACGCTCCCGAGTTCATCATTGACCGCAATGCGGATCGCCTGAAAGCTCCGCTTTGCAGGATGCTGTTTCTCGCGAAGTGCCGCGCTCGGCATCGCCGTGCGGATGATATCCACAAGCTCGAGCGTCGTCTCGATCGGCTTCTGCTCCCGCGCGGTGCAGATCGCCGCGGCGATCTTGGGCGCATAGCGCTCCTCGCCATAGTCGTAGAGGATACGCTTGAGCTCCTCATAAGACCATTCATTGACGACCGTATAAGCCGTGAGGGCATCCTCGTTATTCATTCGCATATCCAGCGGCGCATCTGCCATATAAGAGAAGCCGCGCGCGCCATCGTCGAGCTGTGGCGAGGACACGCCGAGGTCGAGAAGTATCCCATCCACGCCCGAGATCCCAAGCGATTCGAGCACAGAAGCGATCTCACAGAAATTCGCGTGCACGAGCGTCACGCGGTCTGCATAGGGCTTCAAGCGTTCTTCCGCCGCTCTGAGCGCCACATTGTCGCGGTCGATGCCGATGAGCCGCCCCGTCGTCAGGTGCTTCACGATTTGGCTGGAATGCCCCGCACCGCCAAGCGTGCCATCGACATAGATACCATCTGGTTTGATATTCAAGCCCTCGATGCACTCGTCAAGGAGGACGGAAACATGATGAAATTCACTCACAGTCCGATCGCCTCCAACGATGCAAGCAGTTTTTCAGGGGTAAGATTCTCGCGTTCAAATGCCGCAAATTCTTCCGCATCCCAGATCTCCGCCTGTCCCGCACGCCCGACGATCATGACCTCGCGGGAAATGCCCGCATAATCGGTCAAAAATTGCGTCAAGCCGAAACGGAACTGCTTATCGGGGGTGCATTCTGCGGCGTTCATAAAAATAAGGCTCGTAGCGCCTGAGCGCTGGGAGATGCTGAGCGCATTGTAGTTATCGCTGAGCCTCTGCCATTCTTCACAAGTGTAGACAGTCAGGCATCGATGGCCGCAGTTCACGCCCAAGGTCACATAAAAGCTCTCGCCAAGCTCCGCACGCAGACGTGCAGGGACGAACAGACGATTCTTATCATCAAGCTTTGCAGGGTATTTTCCGATCATGGGCGCTCACCTCCGTTCCATTTTGCTCCATTTTACTGCCATTTCACTCCACTTACCGACAGTATAACGCTTCTTGGCAAAAAAATCAATCTTTTTTTACAAAAAGGAAGAGAAAAAGGTGAAGTTTTTCTTATTTTAGAACAACTGTTTAGTTTTATTTTTGATCTGGCTAAAAATGCAATTCGCCATTTTGGAGCACCGCTTTTATTTTCGAGGGCTTGCGCGCGCATTGCAGAAGATGGAGCGCAAGCGGTGCTTCCGCAAACTCCTGCACGGCGCGCCGAAGCTGGCGCGCGCCGTCCTTTCCCCGACACCGCCCGCAGATCACCTGCGCCGTTTCCTCAGGGAGTGTGAGCGTTGTCCCCATCGCCTGCACACGCGCGCAAAGCTGATCGAGGTATTTTTGCGCAATGCGCTCCATCGACTGTGCATCGAGCGATTCAAAGCGCACGATCCTGTCGAGCCGTCCGAGAAATTCAGGCGTGAAACTCTGGCTAAGCGCCGTGTCAAGCTCCTGCTGGACCCCTGCTGGGCGAAACCCCAGTCCATCCCCGCGAATACCACTTCCGACGTTCGATGTCATGACAAGGATCGCATTTTTGAAGCTCACACGCCGTCCCGTAGAATCGGTCAGCACGCCCTCTTCCATGATTTGAAGCAGTACGCCCGAAACATCGGGATGTGCCTTTTCGAGCTCATCAAAAAGCACAAGGCTATACGGTCTGCGGCGCACCGCCTCCGTGAGCTTGCCGCCCTCTTCATATCCGACATAGCCCGGTGGCGCACCGATGAGCCGTGCGACGGACTGTTTTTCCATATATTCGGTCATGTCCAGACGGATCATGGCATCGCGACTGCCGAATACCTCCTGCGCAAGCACACGGCAAAGCTCTGTCTTTCCCACACCCGTCGGACCCATAAACAGCAAGCACGCGATCGGTCGCGACGCATCACGAATGCCCGAATAGCCACGCCGCACCGCTTCTGCAACTGCGTGCACCGCCGCGTCTTGCCCCACCACCTGCTTGCACATGGTCTGCTCAAGGGAGAGCAATCGTTCCCGCTCCCCCGCCGTCAGCCGTCCAACAGGGATGCCCGTGCGCGCCGAAACGACCCACGCAATATCTGCGTCTGTCACCGCTTTCGGGCGGGTCTTATCCGCATTTCGCTCTGCAATGCGTTGCATTCGGTCGCGAAGCTGTGCCGCGCGCTCGAAGCGGCTCTCTTTGACCGCTTCTTGAAGCTCCTGCTCCAGTTCCTGACGGTATGCGGTATTTTTTCCCGTATTCATTTCCTCCATGCGGGCACGCGATGCGCCCTCATCAAGCAGATCGATCGCCTTATCGGGCAAATAAAGATCTGGAAGATAGCGCTTGGAAAGGCGCACCGATTCCCGAAGCGCCTCCTCTGTGATGCGAATGTGATGGTGCTTTTCAAGCCCCGCTTTTAATCCGTGCAGGATCGCAAGGGTCGTATCCTCGCTCGGCTCTTCCACGAGCACAGGACGGAATCGGCGGTCAAGCGCGGCATCCTTTTCGATAAATTTGCGGTATTCATCCTGCGTGGTCGCACCAAGGATCTGCAATTCTCCGCGTCCAAGGGCGGGCTTGAAAATATTCGCCGCGTCGATCGCGCCCTCTGCTGCTCCCGCCCCGACGATGGTGTGCATTTCATCCACAAATAATATCACATCCCCGCTTCTGCGGATCTCTGCAAGGACATCGCGAAGCCGCTCTTCAAATTCGCCACGATATTTCGTCCCCGCCACGAGATTTGCCATATTCAGGCTCACAAGACGCTTGTCTTTGAGCTGTGGGGGAACGCTCCCGACCGCCATGCGCTGTGCAAGCCCCTCGGCGATCGCCGTTTTCCCGACCCCTGGCTCACCGATCAGGGCGGGATTGTTCTTATTTTTTCTGCACAGTATCCCGATCACCATATCGATCTCGCGCTCTCTGCCGATCACAGGATCGAGCAGCGTCGCCTTTGCCAGCAGATCCTCGCTAAACTGTTCCAAAAGCTTCGTATTAGCCGCCTCCTTTTTTCGTCGTGTGGGCGCATCTGCTTCCCACCGCATATAATCGACCGTCTGGGTAAAGAGCGCATCGCGCTCGATGCCGTTCATTTTCAAAAGTTCTGTCACCGAACCTTCCCCGCGCGCGAGGGCAAGCAGGATATGCACAGGCTCGATCTCGCGACTGCCCAGACTGCGCGCTTCCCGCGCCGCTGTGCGCAAAAGCGCCCGCGCCTCGCCACTTAACCCCTGCGGAAGCGGAAGCTCTGGCGTGCCCACGCCCCAAAGCACCCGAACGATCCGTTCCGTGAGCAACTGTTCCATCCCCGCCGCGCGCAAAAGCTCCCCCGCACTGCCACGACTTTGCAAAAGAGCAAGCAAAATATGGATGCCGCCCACATAGCTGTGTCCCAAATTTCGCGCCTGCTGACCTGCCGAGCAGATCAATTCGGCGCTCGTATGCGCGTATCGCAAGTCAAATCCTCCTTTTTCGGAGAATTTTCACCAAGGGTGCAAAAAAATATACAATTCTTTTTTGAAAAAGGAATTGCTTTTTTAGAAATCCATGCTAGAATATAGGTACGTTAATGATTAACGTGCAAACACAAACATATGGAGGTAATACCATGGCTTACAACATTACTGACGCTTGCGTCAAGTGCGGCGCTTGTGCTGAGCAGTGCCCTGTCGAGGCTATTTCCGAGGGCGAGGACAAGTACGTCATCGATGCCGATGTCTGCGTTTCCTGCGGCTCTTGCGCTGATCAGTGCCCCGCCGAGGCAATCGAGGAAGGCTGATCCTTTCACCTCAATTAGCCTGCGCTCGTTTCGGGCGCAGGCTGATTTTTTATTGCGGAGTAGACTATGGAATTTTTACCAAACGGATCAACGCTCAATATCCCGCCCGAGTGCTTCCCGCTGGGGACAGATTCGATGATCCTCGCGCATTTTGTGCGCCTGCCGCGCCGAGCGCGTGTGATTGATCTGGGTTCTGGCTGTGGCACGCTGGGTATGATGCTTTGCGCCAAGGATGCGCTCTGCCACGTGACAGGCATTGAGATCGATGCACGTGCGCACGAAGCCGCCTGCGAAAATATCGCCCGCAATGCGCTTAGCGCGCGCATGGAGAGCATCCATGCCGATATCCGCGCGCTTCCATGCCCCGCAGGAAGTTTTTCTGTGTGCATATCCAATCCCCCTTACTTTTCCGCTGGACCTGCAAGCGTGCGCACCCCAACCGCACGGCGTGAGGATGCCTGCTCTGCCGCCGAACTTATGCGTTCTGCCGCTCACGCGCTGAAATACGGTGGTGATCTTTTTCTCGTCCATCGTCCCGAGCGCCTTGCCGACTTGATCGCCAAGGCGAGCGTCCACGCGCTCGAGGCAAAACGCCTCTTGCTGGTGCGCCACCGCCCCGACGCGCCCCCGAGCATCATTGCATTGCAATTTCGCAAGGGTGGAAAGGCTGGACTTACCATTGAGGAAGCCACGCTTTGGGCATCAGACGGCACGCCGACTGATTTTTACAGGTCTGTTTATCATCTATAACCCTATCCTTACGCTTTTTGGAGGTCAATTATGCAGGGAATGCTCTACCTTGTCCCCACCCCGATCGGAAATCTCGGAGATATCTCCACCCGCGCACGCGAAACGCTCGAAAGTGTCGATTTCATCGCCGCCGAAGATACGCGCGTATCGCTCAAGCTTCTGAATCATCTGGGCATCAAAAAAAGCCTTGTCAGCTACTACGAGCACAACAAGGCATTCAAAGGCGATAAGATCGTTGACCGCATCCTCGCGGGCGAAACATGTGCGCTCGTGTCGGACGCTGGAAGCCCCGCCATTTCCGACCCCGGCGAGGATCTTGTGAAGCAATGCGCCGCCGCAGGCATCACCGTGTGCGCCATTCCCGGTCCGTGTGCCGCGATCACCGCTCTGAGCATCTCGGGGCAGGCAACGGGGCGCTTCTGCTTCGAGGGATTCCTCTCAATGTCGAAAAAGAGCCGCCACGAGCATCTGCAATCTCTGCGCGGTGAAACGCGCACCATGATCTTCTACGAAGCACCGCACAAGCTCCTCAATACCCTTGTGGACATGGCAGAAGTATTTGGCGGAGAGCGTCCGATCAGCCTTTGCCGTGAGCTCACCAAATTGCACGAGCAGGTCGTCCGCACAACGCTTTCAGAAGCGATCGCGCACTACACCGAAAATGCACCTAAGGGCGAATTCGTGCTGATCGTTGCTGGTGCAGAACCGACTGTTGAAGAAGTCCCAACGGTGGAGGACGCGGCAGCACGCGTTGCGGCGCTGATCGCATCTGGCATGAGCCGCAAGGATGCCATCAAGCAGACCGCCAAGGAGCTCGATCTACCCAAAAACGCGGTCTACGATGCCGCGCTCAAGCTGGAAGAAACTTAAAAACTATAAAAAGCGATGCTTTTACGACTTTTTGCCGCAAAAGCATCGCTGTTTTTTTATGAATACGGATGCGCTTTTATTCAATATGTTCGGTCACTTCGCCTGTCAGGATATGGCTTTTAAGCGTGATGATCTTTCCATCTCTGCCAAACACCCATACATTGACCGCTGGTTGCTCATACCAGACATCGGTATCCCGCGCACCATAATGCGTGTTATAATACGCGCAAAGCGCATCTTGAAGCTGTTCTTTTTCCAAAATTCCCATCGTTACACCTGATATACCATTGTATTTTATAGCGCAGTTATCTTTGCAAGGCATTCCTGACAGATGTTTTTGCCGCGATAGCTGATGAGTTCCTCTTCCCCGTTGCAAAAAGCGCAGGTGGTTTCGATCTTGCGCAGAGCGATCGCGCCATCGGCAAGATACAGCTCCATCGCGTCTCCCTCTTCGATCCCGAGGGAACGCCGCAATTCAATGGGCAATACCACCCTTCCAAGGCGATCCACTTTTTTGACGACACCCGATGTTTTCATAGGCTCCGCCCTCCCGTTCTGTGTTGATCGCGCACCGTCGGTTGCATGCTTGGCGGTCCGTTGTGTCAATATTATAGCAACATTGTGCATAACTGTCAAACAGCTTTTTGTGAGCGTAGTCACTTTTGTGTAATTCATCCAGTCAAGATGCGCGATTCTGTTCATATTGTACACCATAGGAGGGAAATGGTATGGTTATGAGCTGGATCTTTACCGCATTTTTGGCGCTTGCGATCATGGCATCTATGCTGACAGGAAGCGCAAGTGCGCTATCGTCTGCCATCATGGCGGGCGCGCGATCGGGCGTGACGCTTGCGATCTCCCTTGCAGGAAGCATCTGCTTGTGGTCAGGTGTTGGAAAATTGCTAGAAAAAGTCGGGGCTACCGCCGCGCTTGCGCGCGTTCTTCGCCCGATATTGCATCGCATTTTCCCATCCACGCGCAATAACGCTACGCTTGCTGGCGCGCTGAGTGGCAATATCTGCGCGAATCTCCTGGGTCTTGGCAATGCCGCCACACCAATGGGCATTGCCGCGGCACGCGAGCTTCGCGATCCGACGCGCCCCGATTTGGCAACGGACGAGCTTTGCCGATTGATCGTGCTGAACACCGCCTCGATCCAGCTTCTTCCGACAAATGTCGCCGCGATCCGCACAGGGCTCGGCGCGGCATCCCCCTTTGACATTCTCCCCGCCGTATGGCTGACGAGCATCTGTTCAGCGGGACTAGGCATCGCGTGCGCATGGCTTTTCGGAAAGGTGGCGCACCATGGGTGATTACCTCGTTCCGCTCCTTATGCTCGGCGCTTGCCTTGCCGCGCTCTACAAAAAGGAAAATGCCTACGACATCTTGCTCTCAGGCGCGCAGGACGGACTTGCGCTACTCAAAAGCATCCTTCCCTCACTCATCTTGCTTCTGACTGCGGTCGAGCTCCTGCGCGCATCGGGCGCGATCACGCTTTTAAGTAGCATTTGCGCGCCCGTTTTCTCCGCCTTTGGCATCCCGCCCGAAACGGCACTTCTTGTGCTCATCCGACCGATCAGCGGGAGCGCGGCTCTCGCCATCGGTGCTGAGCTGATGGGGGTCTACGGCGTAGATTCCGAGATTGGTCGAACGGTCGCCGTCATGCTCGGCTCAACGGAAACGACTTTTTACACCATCAGCGTCTATTTTGGCGCGATCGGCATCAAACGGACACGCTATACCGTGCCTGCCGCACTTTTTGCCGATTTTATCGGTTTTTTCATGGCAAGCATGAGCGTCCGATGGCTTTTTTAGGATTAAAAAGGAAAGGCGCGCCCGCAAGCGCGCCTTTTTTCATTTCTTTGTCGCGTCCACCGCGCCGCTTCTTCTGCGTCGTCTGCGGCGGGGCTTGGATGCCGTCTCTTCGGGGTCTGCCTTTTCCGCACGGCGGGCGTATGCCTCTGCCGCCTCGGACGTTGCTTCATATGTCAAGCGGCTCACGCGCACCGTTCCATCGGGTTGTTCAGAAAGGCGCACACGAATGAGGAATTTCCCGTGTTCTGGACAGGTCGCAAGATCCATATACCGATGCCCGGGTTGCGCAAACCAGCGCGAGCCAAGCATCCGTGCCCCGCAGGTCGGGCAGATATTCTCCTCGCCTGCCATGGCAGAGAGTGCCGCACGCTTATCGGCATAATCGTAGAATACTTTGCGGCAGATGCACCCTGGAAGCTCTGCCCCGTGGAAGCCATTTTCGTGGCTTTTGAGCGCCGAGCCATACTCTGCCATGCCGCGCTCGAGGTCGAGCTTTGCGCAGATGAGCGCCGTATGGTAAGCATCGCCAAGGGCATCGTGCGCAGGGCGCGTTGCCTCAATGCCGAAGATCTCCATCGCCGTTTTGAGCGCCTTTTGCGCATTCGAGCCATCGGTCTGCGCATTGAAGATCATCTGCGCATTGTACCAGCGGTCTGTCCATTTCGTACCGAGCTTGAAAAGTTGTAAATTCTCACGCAAAATGCCGATATCGTCAAATCCCCAAATGAGGAACACGATATCTTCGCCACACCATTCACGGAAGCGCTCGATCGCCTCAGGAAATGGCACGCCCTCATCACGCAGACGGCTTTCCTTAATGCCTGTCAGCTTGCTCACGCGGCGGTTGAGGTGGCGGTAATACTTCGGCGCGACCATGATCTGAAATTCATCCGCAACGCGCTGATCCTCGGTCAGGCGCACCGCGCCGATCTGTATGATCTCGCCACGGATCTGCACAGGGAGGACTTTCTTCGACGAGGGCGAGCCCGGCCAAGGCTGATTCCATTCCATATCCAAAACAATATAATTCATGCTGAAACCTCTTGTCTGTATGCTCCTACTATCATATCACATAAGGCGCGACCGTGTAAATAGGAAAATGAAAAAATAGCACTATCCGTGCACACAATACCAAGCGCTCAACTCTTTTACAGGAACAAAGCCGCATTTTTGGTAAAGCGCCATGGCGCGCGCATTGGTGGATGCAACCTCTAGCCGAAGCTCCATCCCCTCAACGATCGAAAGAAGCGTATGCATCACGTCTTCCCCACTCCCGCGGACGCACGAAGCAATGCATCGCAGTTCGGCATCCCCGAGCCAGCCGATGCCCAGAAGCATTCCGCTCCTGTGGACAAAGTACGCACCGCCTGACGAAAGGATCTCATTTTCGTCGCGTGCTTCGAGCGTCGAAGCATTGTCGGTGCATCGCATCCGCTCGTTATAAATGGCGCGCCATTGCGCAACTGTCTCCTGCGTAACTGGAAAAAGATGCGCGATCCGCTGTGCATCACACCGCGCCTCACCGCGCATCTCCAGCACGGAAGTATACAGCGGATAGCACTTGAGTGCATCATCACCTGTCGCGTAGACACGCTCTGCACCGCAGGCAATGCAAAACTGCACGCACTCGCGCACGAGCGCTTCCACATTTCCGTCAAAAACGGACAAAATGCGGATATATGCGCAGGCACGGTACGGGATCTCTTTCATGGTCAGGCTCGCAACGCCATACGGGGTATCAAAAACGGGAAAATCACGCATAACCGCATCTCCTTTTGCAACAGTATAGCATACGATCTGCATTCGCGCAAGCGCGAAAGACAGTTGCATCGCGCCAAATTTTGTGGTATGATGAGCATAGAGGTGATCGAATGTACTGTACAAACTGCGGAAATCCTGTCGCGCCCGAAGCCGCCTACTGCCCCCATTGCGGATGCCACCGCGCATCCACGTCTACACACCGCGGGTCACATCTCGTGCCCATCGCGATCATGATCGCGCTCTTTCTTTTTGGACTTCTGGTATACGCCGCATCGAAAATTTGGGGAATTGAACTGCTCGGCGCACCGACCGATCTCGCCTGCGGGATCGCATACCGCATTTCATTTATTATGCAAATTGCATAAAGGAAATCCACCAGCCCCGTCCGAATTTGCAATCCATCTCACAAATATTTGAAAATAATTGAAATTTCACCTATTTTTCGCTTGATTTCCCGACGAAAATATGTATAATATCTTATATCTCACAATACGTGAAAGGAGGTTCATCTCATGAAGAAGATCATCTGCAAGAAAGAGTACGATACTGAGACCGCTACGCTCATCAAGGCTTACTCTTACAGCTACTATGGCGATCCCGCAGGCTACGAGGAGGATCTGTGCCAGACCCCGAGCGGCTTATATTTCCTGCACGTTGGCGGTGGTGAGGCCTCTCCTTATCCTCAGGAGGATATCATCCGTCTTGCCAAGACAAAGGTAAATGCGTGGCTCGAAACGCACTGATCCCGCGCACGGCTACATAAAAGAGTCTGCATTTCGCTGTGTGCTGATAAAACAGTAATTTGAAGAAAATTACGAGATCTGCAACTGCATGCAGGATCGGTCAAGAAAACAGGCGACATTCAGCTTTTGGTTGGGTGTCGCCTGTTTTGCTATGCAAAACAGAATTGGAGGGGCATTATGATAAACGAGACGACCCATTTTATTTCACATTACCATGAGGCAGAAGCAATTCTGGCAGAAGAATTCATTAACCTTTTGGAGGATAAATTTGAAGAAATCCAAAGTTGCTTTCAATTTAGAAACGTATCGCAGAAATATACATTCCATCTTTGCAGCAGCATAGAAGCGTATATTGATAAAACAGGAAAAACCAAGGAAGAATATCAGGAATGGATGGTCGGGAATTCTAACGGAAAGACGCACACTATTTGCTTGTTATCGCCAAATGCCAGCAAGGAAGCGGCAAATCAGGATATGCAGAAAGTGGCAGTACACGAATTGGTACATATGGTATTGGACGATATTACTGGAGTAGCAGAAGATGATGTGGAAGTTTGGGTCGCAGAAGGGATCGCTGTACTTTATGCTGAGCAGACTGACCTGCGATATTTGAATGAAAACAGCTATCCAAAACTTGCAGAACTGATTGGGTTCGATAATTTCGTAGATAATGGCGGGTATGACTATGCTGGTGTTTATGTGTGGTATTTTCTAAAGCGGTATGGATCTGCTAAGTTTTTGGAAGTGTACCGAAACGAATGTGCGTGGCAAGAGATGATCTATGATGGATTTGAACAAGAGGCGATCAAAAACTATCTAAGATACCATGTTTTTATGGAGAACGCACACATCACCAACAAGCAAAAAGACGACGGAGCATCGAACTGCTCGTGAAAGAACTGGATACGTTTTTTGCAAGCTCTTTTTCCTTGACATATGTGGTATACTGAAATTAGAAATAAATGTAAACGCTTGAAGGATCGGTACTATGAAAAAACGGATTTCCTTTTTGATTCTGGTGGCACTCCTGCTATCTGCCTGTGCGACGCAGGAAGCGCCTGCGGATATTGCCGCGACCACGCTTCCCGTATATGAATTTACCTGCCGCATCACGCAGGGCACACCCCTTACCGTTACGCGGCTCGTGACGCAGAGCGTATCGTGCCTGCATGACTATTCGCTCGACGTGCGTCAGGTCAAAGCGGTAGAAGCGGCTGAGGTCGTGATCCTCTCGGGTGCGGGACTGGAAGAATTCATGGAAGATATCCTCGCCGACCGCAATTCCATCGAAGCATCTATTGGCATCCCACTTCTCGCTGGAACGACCGAGCACGACCACGGGCATAAAGGCGCTGACGAAGCCGAAGATACGCACACGCATGAGGATGCGCACGGTCACACGCACGAGCTTGACCCGCACATCTGGCTCTCCCCCATTGCCGCCAAATCAATGGCAGAGAACATCTACGCAGGATTGTGCGAGCAGTACCCCGCGTATCAGGAAACCTTTGCTGAGAATCTCGAAGCACTCCTTGCCGACCTCGACGCTTTGCTAGAATACGGCGAAACGACGCTCTCCTCGCTTGTCTGCCGTGAGCTTATCACATTCCACGACGGCTTCGGCTATTTTGCCGACTGCTTCGGTCTGTCGATCCTCGAAGCAGTTGAGGAAGAATCGGGAAGCGAGGCATCTGCGCAGGAGCTGATCCATCTGATCGAGATCGCACGCGAGCACGCACTTCCTGCCATTTTCACCGAAACAAATGGAAGCGTTTCCGCGGCAGATGTGATCGCACGCGAAACAGGCGCAACGGTCTTTTCTCTCGACATGGCGATGTCGGGCGATAGCTATTTCGACGCAATGTACCACAATATCGATACCATCAAGGAGGCAATGGGATGAGAGCATATTCCCACGGCGGAGCTTGCGGCGATTCCTGCTGCCTTCGCGTACAGAATCTTTCCGTCACCATCGGCGGTGACACCATTCTCAAAGACGTGAACCTGCACGTGCATTGCGGGCAGATGGTCGCGCTGATCGGTCCGAACGGCGCAGGAAAATCCACCTTTCTCAAGGCGGTGCTTGGTGAGCGCGACTACGAGGGCGTGATCGCATTCAGCACCCCCGGTCAGCGCAGCCATAAACCACGCATCGGCTATGTGCCGCAGAGCCCGAATTTTGACCCAAGCGACCCCGTGAGCGTCGCGGATCTTTTTGCCTGCTGTCAGAGCAAGCGCCCCGCATTTCTGGGGCTTTCCAAGCAAATGCGTAGGGACGTGCTTGCATCGCTCGATATGGTGCACGGACGAGATCTCATCGATAAGCGCGTTGGCACGCTCTCAGGTGGCGAATTACAGCGTGTTCTGCTTGCGCTTGCGCTTGAACCACTTCCGAACATCCTCATTCTGGACGAACCGCTTTCTGGCGTGGATGTTGAGGGTATGCAGTCGCTGATGGATATGCTCGATGAGATCCGAAAAGAATACGATCTTTCCATTCTGATGACCACCCATGATTTTTCCATGCTCCCGCGCTATGCAGATCAAGTCGTGCTCATTGACCACGGCATTAAGATCAAGGGCACACCCGAAGAGGTGCTCGCTTCCCCCGAATTTCTGGAAGCGTTCCACATGAAAGGAGGCAAAGCATGAGCATTTGGTACGATTTTTGCGAGCTTCTCCCATTCGAGATGCTACAATGGGATTTTATGAAAAATGCACTGCTTGCACTACTCATCATGTCGCCACTTTTCGGTCTGATGTCTACCATGATCGTCACAGGCCGCATGAGTTTCTTTTCCGATGCACTTGGGCACTCCGCTTTTACAGGAATCGCCATCGGCTGTATCTGCGGGCTTGCCGCACCGACATGGGCAGCCGTTGCATTCAGCGCCCTCTTCGCGCTTCTCTTCTCCTTTGTACGTAGTCGCTCGAATCAGGCGGCAGATACCCTGATCGGCGTTTTTTCGAGCGCCGCAGTCGCGCTGGGCATTTTTGTTGCGACACTCGGTGGCGGTAGCTTTACGAAATACAATAAATATCTCATCGGCGACATTCTTTCCATTTCTCCCTCTGAAATCGGCGTGCTCGCGCTGACGCTTGTGGCAGTCGCGATTTTCTGGTGCGTCGCATCCAATAAGCTCACGCTCACTGCCATCCATCCCCAGCTTGCCGCATCGCGCAGTATCCCTGTTGGATTGACGCAGACGATCTTCACCGTGGCGATCGCTATTGTTGTCACGCTTTCGATTTCCAGCGTTGGACTGCTCATTCTCAACAGTCTGCTCGTTCTCCCTGCCGCTTCCGCGCGCAATGTTTCGCGCAATTTGCGTCAGTATCATGCTCTTTCCGTCCTGTTTGCACTCATTGCAGGCATTGCGGGGTTAAGCGTGTCGTACTACTGGGGCTGCTCCGCAGGCGCGGCGATCAGTCTGATGCTTGCACTCATTTTTACGATCACGTTCTGCTTCAGAAAGGCAAGGGCGTGATATGGATGTAAAAATCGAAGTCATTGCGCGAATGCACAGCGATTTTGCAACAAAATTCGGCATTCCGCGTCAGTCTGGGCTTGTAGAATCACTTCGCTCGACGATCGTATTCGAGCCAGCATTTCGCAATAGCGATGCATTGCGCGGAATTGAAGATTTTTCGCATCTTTGGCTCATTTGGCAGTTTTCCGAAGCCGTGCGCACAGGTTGGTCGCCGACCGTGCGTCCGCCGCGCCTTGGTGGCAACACGCGCATGGGCGTATTTGCAACGCGTTCCCCTTTCCGCCCGAATAATCTGGGGCTATCAAGCGTGCGCCTGCTCGGCGTTGAACAGACGCAGGAATTTGGTACCGTGCTCCATGTCGGTGGTGCGGATCTCATGGATGGCACCCCAATTTTCGACATCAAGCCCTACATCCCCTACGGCGATTGCCATCCAGACGCAACAGGTGGCTTTACAGATCATGCAGGTAAATACCTATTGAATGTCGATTTCCCAGAAGCGTTGCTTTCTTTGCTTCCCGCTGAAAAGCGCAATGCCGCCCTCGGTGTCCTCTCGCACGACCCTCGCCCATCGTACCAAAAAGACCCCGAACGCATCTACGGGCTTAACTTTGCAGGATATGATATCCGCTTTCAGGTACGCGGCGAAACGCTCACCGTGCTTTCTGTTGAAAAGTAAAAGCGCGACAGCTTACATCCTGTGTTTCATTTTCTCGATCACAAAGACGGTTGCAAGATCTGATTTTTGCAACCGTCTTTCTATACAAAAATCCAGTCTGTTTCCAGACTGGATTTCGGTGGGATGTGAAGTTACTGTGCCAGAAGCTTGCGGTACGTTTCGCGATCTGCTTCGGGAATATTCATAAAAGACATTGCTTCTTCCGCATTAAGTGAAAGTTTGCTCATAATTGCCCGAATAGATTCTGCGTGTAAACGCTGTTCCTCGGCGCGCCCCTCGGCACGTTCTGCTTTTGCAATTTTTTCAACCGATCTGCACATATTGAATGTTCCCTCCTTGCTTTCTTTGAAATAACTTGCCCGCTCGGCTAGGGTGTTGTAATGCATATCTTTGACCTCGGTGCACGAGAAATCATGCATCAGCCAGCCTAGCGGTAGTTAAAGGAGAGAGATTACTGTGCTAAAAGCTTGCGGTACGTTTCGCGATCTGCTTCGGGGATATCAAGGAAGTCCATAGCTTCATCAACAGAGTAGGACATCTTAATCATAGCTGCCCGAATTGAATTTGCGTGTGAACGCTGTTCCTCTGCGCGACCCTCGGCGTGCCCCTCAGCACGTTCCGTTTTTGCAATTTTTTCAACCGATCTGCACATATTGAATGTTCCCTCCTTGCTTTCTTTGAAATAACTTGCCCGCTCGGCTAGGGTGTTGTAATGCATATCTTTGACCTCGGTACACGAAAAATCATGCATCAGCCAGCCTAGCGGCGTATCGGATCTTGCTTGACCGTTTACGTAGATGATGTGTGACCCGTCCTCGAAAGGCTCGCCTGTCTCGCGGATCACGCGATCGATGTGGTAGATGGGAAGTCCCTCTTTTAGGATATCCCGCTCCGTGATGAATATGACATACGTCTCAGCAAGCGCACTGTATTTATCGCCTGCGCTTGTTAAGTTTGCATCCATCAGACTGCTGTTATAGCGCGCACGGCGCGCATCCGCGCCCTCGTCGCTTCGCTGGATCTCAACATTGTAGCAAGTGCCCTTGTCGTCAACTGCCAGGATATCCAGTCGCACCGATCTGCCCTGCAAATTCTTGATAACGTGCTGTCCGTGCACCTCTTTTACCTTGAGATCGTCACGGTCGAGGATGATATTCAGCAGGAGCTGCGCGCATTCGTGATCTTCAAAAACTTTGCTCATAAAGTCGTCGTCCATGAGACGAAAGTTTCGGATCACTTCGAGATATTGCAGATTCTTGCGGATAAATTCCTCCGACAGCCCCGCAGGATATCTGCTAAAATCGATATTTTCCATGGGGTATCACCTCTATCTGTATCCTTACTATACCATATTCTTTGCCGCAAGTAAAGTTGTTTACTTGTGATTTTTTTGTAAATTTCACATGATATCGGTGTTCTGCAATATATTTTTCACTTTTCTGCACACAGTAGCGTCTATTTATTTTTTACGCTGGGAAAGGGGCGTTTCATTTTTGAGATACGTCTGCCAAACGTCCATTCGATCCTGCTCATCAATTTGACGAATGACACGTGCAGGCACGCCCGCAACGATGCTATTGGCAGGAACATCGCGCGTGACGACCGCGCCTGCGGCGACGATGCTATTCTCCCCTATGGTCACGCCGCCACAAATGGTCGCGCTAGAGCAGATCCAGCACCCCGAACCGATCACGATGGGCGAAGCATACTCAAGATCATGGAAACCGTCGGGATACTGCGCAGGCAGACGCTCCTCCGCAAGGAATGGGTGGTTCGGTGTGGCAAGTGTAACATTTGCGCCGATCCAGACGCCATCGCCCAGCGTAATGGTCGAGCAATCCAGAAATGTGCAATTATAATTGACAAAACAGCCCTTGCCCACATGGATATTCACACCGTACTCGCAGTAAAATGGTGCAAAAACCCCAAGTCCCTTTCCCTTTGCCGAGGGGATCAGTCGTTCAAGTGCGCGCTGCTTTGCACCTGCGCGCCAGACGGCGATCTTATTAAAGCGGTCACAACGGCTAAGTCCCTGAATATGCTGCTTTTCAATATCTTTACTGGACGAATTGTAAAGCTTTCCCGCCACCATGCGCTCCCAGTCGTTGACGCGTTCTGTTTCTTTCATCGTAAACTCCTTAAAATTGGTCACGCCTTATAGCGTGGCTCACAGGTCAAGTTGACGCCAAGGCGCTTGAACGTGCGCTCGTCCACTGCCGAAAGGATCACGGACGAATGCACTTCGCAACCGCGCAATTTGCTCAGCTGTTCCATGGCAAGCTCTGCTGTGGGGTTCGTTGCCGCGCTGATAGAAAGCGCGATCAATGTCTCATCGGTATGCAGGCGGGGATTGCGGTTGCCGAGATGATCGACTTTGAGATGGCGGATCGGATCTAGCACCGCTGGTGCGATCAGATGCAGTTCATCAGGCAGATTCGCAAGCGTTTTGAGTGCATTGAGCAGCAGAGCCGAGGATGCGCCGAGTAGCTCCGATGTCTTGCCCGTGACGATCACGCCATTGGGAAGTTCCATTGCCGCCGCAGGCTTACCCGTTTCCTCTGCACGGGTAAGCGCGGGTTGGATGACGGTGCGCGCCTCGGGAGTAACGCCCGCTTTCTTCATAAGAAGCTCCATTTTATAGACCACATCATTGGAAAGCTTGCCCTGCTTCTGGTCGCAAAGCACGGAATAATAGCGTCGGACGATCTCCTGACAGGACGCGTCCCGAACCGCTTCATCGTCGAAAATGCAATTACCGACCATATTCACGCCCATATCTGTCGGAGACTTATAGGGGCAGTGTCCGAGAAGCTTCTCAAACATGGCGATGAGCACTGGGAACGCTTCCACATCGCGGTTATAGTTGACCGTGGTCACGCCATACGCTTCCAGATGGAACGGATCGATCATATTCACATCGTTGAGGTCAGCAGTTGCCGCTTCATACGCAAGATTCACGGGGTGGTTGAGCGGAAGATTCCAAATCGGGAACGTCTCAAACTTTGCATATCCCGCGCGCTGTCCGTGCTTATGCTCGTGGTAGAGCTGGCTCAGGCAGGTCGCGAGCTTGCCGCTTCCGGGACCTGGTGCAGTGACGACAACAAGTTCACGGCTCGTTTCGATATAATCATTCTTGCCGAATCCATCGTCCGAAACGATGTAAGCAGTATTTGCGGGATACCCCTCGATCGCATAGTGATGGTAGACCTTCACACCGATGCTTTCAAGGCGCGACTGGAACGCCTTTGCCGCCGCCTGCTCATTGTAGCGCGTCAGAACGACGCTCGAAACATAAAGCCCCAACCCGCGGAAAATATCGATCAAGCGGATCACATCACGGTCATAGGTAATGCCGAGGTCGCCACGGATCTTGTTCTTTTCAATGTCAGCAGCATTGATGGCGATCACCATTTCGACCTGATCTTTCAGATTCAGAAGCATCCGCAGTTTGCTGTCTGGCTGAAACCCAGGGAGCACGCGCGATGCATGGTAATCGTCGTACAGTTTGCCGCCAAATTCGAGATACAGCTTGCCGCCAAATGCCGCAATGCGATCACGAATATGCTCAGACTGCATCTGGATGTACTTATCGTTATCAAAACCTGCTCGAACCATAATACGTGCCTCTTTCCATAAACAATATACTCTCCTATTCTATCAGCATTCACAGAAAATAGCAAGGGCTTTTCCCGACACATTTCGCTGAAATTTTTGCTATTTTTCATAGTTGCAAAAAAGGTGCAAAAACACCGAATTCACAAAAAACGCCTTGCTATTTGCATTTGTCCATGATACAATTACAATATTCATTCTATTACGGAGGTGTATCCATGCAGTTCCAAGTCAATCACCCGATCCTGTTCATTCTCGCAGGCATCATCGTTGCCGCAGTTCTGGGGCAGTCCGTGTACTTTCTCGTAAAGGCACTTCAGCGCAGTCGCGAGCTTGGTATGGATCAAGAAAAGATCCGAAAAACCATCAAAACAGCCGCGATCTTCACCATCGCACCCGCGGTTGCCATCGTCATCAGCGTGCTGACGCTCAGCAAGAAGCTCGGACTTGCACTTCCGTGGCTTCGGCTTTCCGTCGTTGGCTCGATGAGCTACGAAACGGTCGCCGCAAACAATGCGCTTTCTGCCATGGGGCAGAGCCTTGGTTCGAGCGTCCCGCTGACCGCACAGCAGTTTGTCAACGTTCTGCTCGTTATGACCATTTCGATCATGATGGGCATCTGGCTCGTTCCTGTGATCGGAAAGAAGCTGCAAAGCGGCATGTCAAGCTTAAATGCACGCGATGCACGCTGGGCAGATGTTTTCAGCAACAGCCTGTTTATCGGCATGATCTCCGCTTTTTTAGGCTATGTTTTCTGTGATGTTTCCCGCCTATGGAAAGCAGACGAAAACGGTCTTGTGACGCAAACGGTCTCGACCGTAAATGAGGTCGGTGAAAAGGTATCGCAGACAGTTACATACAGCCGCACCTCTGGTCTGATCCCTGTTTGCGTGATGCTCGTATCGGCGCTTGTCATGGTCATCTGCGGTCTGCTGATGCGCAAGCCGAAGCTGAAATGGCTCAGCGAATATGCGCTCCCCATTTCTCTCATGCTCGGCATGGCATCTGCCATCCCTATCACGGCATGGCTCGGCTAAGGAGGGTAGATCATGAAACAGAAAAACTTGAGTTATATCGACCGCGTCCATCGCGATGGTCGCATCTGGAATATCAGCGTAATGCTCCTGCTTCTCGCCTTCCCCGTTGCCGTCGCTTTTATTTTTCAGGTCATGCCCGACTGGGAAGCGCTCGGTCTTGGACTTTTGGCAACTGCCCCGATGTATTGGGCTGTCGGCGCAATCGAAACGGTCACCTTTGTGCCGATGCTTGGCGCAGGTGGCTCGTATCTGAGCTTCGTGACAGGTAATATTTCGAATCTGAAGCTCCCCTGCGCGATCAATGCGCTCGAAAGCAATGGCGTAAGCGCCAATTCAGAAGAAGGCGAGGTCATCTCCACCATCGCCATCGCGACAAGCTCCATCGTAACGACGCTCATCATCCTTGTCGGCGTGATCTGCATCGTTCCACTCACGCCGATCCTTGAAGCGGAGATCCTCGTTCCTGCATTCGAGCAGATCCTCCCCGCCCTTTTCGGCGGTCTGGGTGTGGCGTTTATCAGCAAGAACTGGAAGCTTGCGCTTGCGCCGATCGTGCTGATGCTCGTTTTGTTCATTTTCATCCCCTCGCTCAACGCAGGGACAGTCGGTATCATGGTTCCCGTGTCCGCGCTCTTTACGATCGCCGTCGGACGCGTGCTATATAAGAAAGGTGTGGTATGATATGATCGGTTATCTTCTTCTTTGTTTGGTCGTAGCGTTTGTTGCAGTCGTGCTCGTTCGCACCGCGCTCTTCCGCCCCAAGGCACAGCCTGCTATAACAGAAGATGCAGTCGATTTTGACAAGGAGCAGGCAGTCGATTCGCTTGCAAAGCTCGTTAAATGCAAGACCATCTCCTATAATGATCCTGCTATGGAGGATGACGCAGAATTTGAGAAGCTGATCGCCATGCTCCCGACGCTCTATCCGCGCGTATTTGATGTTTGCTCATTCAATCAACTCCCCGACCGTGCGCTTCTCCTGCGCTGGCAGGGCAAGCGCGACAATGCACCCGTTGTGCTGATGGCGCACTACGACGTCGTTCCCGTAAATGAAGAGAACTGGGAAAAGCCGCCGTTTGCCGCCGTGATTGAAGACGGCGTGCTCTGGGGGCGCGGAACGCTTGATACAAAGGTCACATTCAATGCTGTTTTCTCCGCCGCAAATTACCTCATCGGCAAGGGCTTTGAACCTGAGCAGGATATCTACTTCGCATTTTCAGGTGGAGAAGAGGTCAATGGCAAGGGCGCTGTCAATATCGTGCAGTATTTCAAGGATCACGGCATCACGCCCGCACTTGTCGTTGACGAGGGCGGTGCAGTCGTTGAAAATGTTTTCCCTGGTGTCAAGCAACCGTGCGGCCTCATTGGCATTGCGGAAAAAGGCATGATAAATGCACAATTTGCGACCCGCTCCGCTGGCGGTCACGCCTCCGCGCCGAAGCCGCATACCCCTGTGGGCGTGCTTGCTGCCGCGTGCAAGCGCGTGGAAGATCACCCCTTCCCTGCGCACATCGATGGACCTGCGCGGGAAATGTTTGATACCCTCGGGCGCTATTCCACATTTGTCTACCGCATGATTTTTGCAAACCTCTGGTGCTTCGGTTGGGTGCTCGATCTGCTTGGCAAAAAGAGTGGTGGCGAAATGAATGCACTCATGCGCACGACCGTCGCTTTTACCCAGATGCAGGGAAGTTCTGCACGCAATGTGATCCCGCCCGATGCGAGCATGGTGGCAAATATGCGCCTGAATCCGCACGACAGCGTCGATTCTGCGCTCAATTATCTGCGCGCGACAGTAAAAGATGAATCCGTGCATATCTCCGCGCTTGAATCGTTTGAGCCGAGCCCCATTTCTGAGCTGAACTGCCCCGCATGGGACAAGGTCGCTTCTGCTGTTGCTTCCACTTGGCGCGGGTGCATCGTTTCCCCTTACCTCATGGTGCAATGCTCCGATTCGCGCCACTACCGCGATATCAGCGATCACGTGTACCGTTTCTCTGCCATGCATCTTACCAGCGAGGAACGTGCGACCATCCACGGCAATAATGAGCGCATCCGTCTGAGCACCGCCTGCAAAGCAGTCGAATTCTATATTCGCCTGATGCAGCAATGCTAAACTCAAGCAAACTGGAATTGACATTCTTCATTTTCGTGCTATACTGATGCGGGGCGAATTTCGCCCCGCATCTTTCTTATGATATAGAGGACTACCATGCGCAATCGTTATATCGGAGACCGCGCGTTTTACCGCCGCTGTCTCGGGGTCGCCGTGCCCATCATTATTCAAAACGGCATCTCAAACTTCGTTTCGCTCCTTGACAATATCATGGTCGGGCAAGTCGGAACGATCCCCATGAGCGGTGTTTCCATCGTCAACCAGCTCCTTTTCGTCTTTAATCTCTGCATCTTTGGCGCAAGCTCAGGCGCAGGCATTTTTACTGCGCAGTTTCACGGCTCGCAGGATCACGAGGGCATTCGCCACACCTTCCGCTTCAAAGTGCTCATCTGCTCCGCGATCGCGCTGCTTGGCATCGGGCTTTTCCTCTGTGCGGGCGATAGCCTCATTGGGCTTTACCTCACAGGCGAGGGAGATCCCGCGCAGGCGCTTGAAGCCCTTTCCTACGGGCATGGATATCTAAACGTGATGCTCTGGGGGCTTGTTCCCTTTGCGCTCGCAAATGCCTACTCCAGCACGCTTCGCGAAACAGGCGAGACCGTCGTGCCGATGCTCGCGGGCGTTGCGGCAGTGCTTGTGAACCTTGTGCTCAATTATGTGTTCATTTTCGGGCATTTCGGCGCACCTGCAATGGGTGTTGAGGGCGCGGCGCTCGCGACTGTCATTTCACGCTTCGCAGAACTGGGCATCGTCGCCGTCTGGACGCATTGCAACCGCGCAAAGAAGCCCTTTATCGTCGGTGCTTACCGCTCTTGCTACATTTCCAAGAAGCTCCTGCGCGCGATCACCGTCAAGGGAATGCCACTTCTGCTCAATGAATTTCTGTGGGCAAGTGGCATGGCGATCATCAATCAATGCTACTCCACCTGCGGCTTAAATGTCGTGCCTGCGACAAACATTTCGAGCACCCTCTACAATCTCGGAAGCGTCGCGTATCTTGCCATGGGCAACGCCGTCGGCATCATCATGGGGCAGCTTCTCGGCTCGGGTGCTTCGACCGAGCAGGTACGCGATGAAAATCGCAAATTGATGTTCGTTTCCATCATTTCTGGCATCGTATTTGGCGGTTTGATCGCGTCCGTGTCTCACCTTTTCCCGATGCTCTACAATACGACCGACGATGTTCGCGCATTGGCAGCAAGCCTTATTTGCATCAGCGCATTTCTCATGCCGTTCAATGCCTACACAAATGCGACCTATTTCACCCTCCGCTCGGGCGGGCAGACAATGGTCACGTTCCTGTTCGATAGCTGCTTCGTGTGGATATTCTGCGTTCCCCTTGCGTTCATTCTCAGCCGCTACACGACCATCGGCATTCTCCCGCTCTATGCGATCTGCCAAAGCACGGACTTTATCAAATGCGCGATCGGCGCATTCATGCTCAAACAGGGCAAGTGGATCCAAAACCTTGCTGCACACACCTAAAGAGAGGGGCAAACGCCCCTCTTTTTTCTACGACCGAGAAACATTCCGAAAATTGTAAATTTAAGGATTGTTTTTTCTCGGAATTTAATATACATTATAGGAAAGCGCTGAGTGCATCGGCTCTTTTCGGAACACAAATAACACACAAAGGAGAATCCCTCTATGGCAAAAAACAACTGGCTTTCCTCCGCTGTATTTTACAACATCTATCCGCAGTCGTTCTACGACAGCAACGCCGATGGCATCGGCGATCTGAATGGTATTCGTGAAAAGCTCGACTACATCGAAAGCATGGGCTTCACCGCCATCTGGCTCAATCCATTCTACGAATCTCCGTTCCGCGACGCAGGCTATGATGTGACCGATTTTTACCGCGTCGCACCGCGCTACGGAACGAATGCCGATTTTGCGGCACTTTGCACCGAGGCGCACGCGCGTGGCATTAAGATCTGCATCGATCTTGTCGCGGGACACACCTCACTCGAATGCGAATGGTTTCAAAAATCCGCCGAGGTCGAAAAGAACGAATACACGAACCGCTATGTATGGACAGACGACTGGCAGAAAGGCTATGCAGGAAGCACCATCGCGGGCTACAGCCAGCGAAACGGAATGTACCTGAAGAATTTCTTCTACTGCCAGCCCGCGCTCAACTATGGCTTTGCGCAGATCGATGATCCCGCATGGCAGCTTCCGATGGATCACCCCGACTGCCGCGCGACGAAGCAGGCGCTCATCGATATCATGGAATACTGGATCGGGCTCGGCGCGGACGGTTTCCGCGTGGACATGGCATCTTCTCTGATCAAAAATGACCCCGATGGCGCGGGTATTCGCGCTTTCTGGCAGGAGATCCGCGCACTTTTCGATGAAAAGTACCCGCAATGCGTGCTGATCTCCGAATGGTCGTACCCCGAGCGGGCGATCGGCGCAGGTTTCCACATCGATTTCATGCTCCATTTTAATCACCCCGCATATACGAAGCTCTTCCGCGCAGAGGCGGGAAGTAACATCGATAACTGCTACGCAGGTCGCAGTTTCTTCCGTGCAGATGGCAACGGCTCGCTTGAAGATTTTCTCAGCAGTTATCTGCCGCAGTACGAATGCACCAAGGGAAAGGGCTACATCTCCCTTCCCACAGGCAACCATGACCTGCCGCGCATCCGATTCGGGCGTTCGTTGCGGGAGCTTGAAGTCATCTACGCATTCCTGCTGACCATGCCTGGCGTTCCGTTCGTCTATTATGGCGACGAGATCGGTATGCCCTATCGTGCCGATATCCCCTCGAAAGAGGGCGGCTTCAACCGCACAGGCTCGCGCACGCCGATGCAATGGACAAATGGCAAAAATGCGGGTTTCTCCGATGCAGATGCCTCCGCGCTGTACTTATCCGTGGATGAGCAAGGCGAAAATGTGTGCGCACAGCTTGCCGACGACGCTTCGCTCTTAAATACAACGCGCAGACTGATCGCTCTGCGCAGATCCAGCCCCGCGCTCTGCGCAGATGGCGAAATTGAATTTATCAATCGCAAGTGTAACGGCTATCCGCTCATTTATAGCCGCTATCTGCATGATGAGCGCTATCTCATTTGCATCAATCCGCTATCGCGCACGGAGCACTATCCCATTGGAGATGGCTGGACGTGCGTAATGACGAATCAGGATATCGTGCTTGAAAATGGCGAACTTACGCTTGCACCGTTTTCCTATACGATCTTCAAGCGTTAACACAACAAGGGCGTGCATGGCACGCCCTTTCGCTTTTCTTTCGCGCGCTTATTGAAAAACGCGGGCAAGTATGATATGATTACGGCGCAAAACTACGCGAAAGCGCAACAGGAAATGAGGCAAGCTTATGTCACATCATTACGATTCCCCCGAATTTGCAAACGAATATACATACCACGGCAATGATCTCGGCGCGATTTGGTCGAAAGAACAGACCCTCTTCCGCCTTTGGGCACCGACTGCGGAGAATGCATCCGTATGCCTGTACCATAGTGGCGACGCATCGACAAACGATCTGATCGAAGAAGTGCCCATGCACCGCGCAGAGTTCGGCACATGGACTACCGAAGTATCAGGCGATCTCAACGGCATTTACTACACCTACGCCGTGACCCTTGACGGTAAGCGCGTCGAGGCCTGCGACCCCTATGCGCGCACGACTGGCGTGAACGGACTGCGGGCAATGGTGCTCGACCTTTCCTCCACGAACCCCGAGGGCTGGGAAAATGACCGCGACCCGCACTATGGCATTCGCCCGACCGATATGCTCCTGTACGAGGCGCACATTCGCGACCTGAGCGCAGACGAAAGCGCTGGCATCCATCACAAGGGCAAATTCCTCGGCGTGGCAGAGACGGGCACACATACCCCTAGTGGCATTCCGACGGGCATCGACCATATTCGCGCCCTCGGTGCGACGCATCTGCATTTACTGCCGATGTATGACTACGGCTCGGTAGACGAAAGCAAGCTCGACGAGCCGCAGTACAACTGGGGCTACGATCCCGTGAACTACAACGTCCCCGAGGGCTCATACGCGACAGACCCCACGCACGGCGAGGTGCGCGTGCGCGAAATGAAGCAGATGATCCGCGATCTGCACCGCTGTGGCATCAGCGTTGTGATGGACGTGGTCTATAACCACGTATATGACGCAGAAAAATTCTGCTTTAACAACCTCGTCCCCATGTATTTCAGCCGCAAGCAGGCTGATGGCTCGCTTCTGAACGATTCGGGATGTGGCAACGATACCGCGTCTGAGCGTCCCATGGTTCGCAAATTCATCGTCGATTCCGTAAAATACTGGGCTGAGGAATACCATATTGACGGCTTCCGCTTCGACCTTGTGGGTCTGATCGATGTTCAGACCATTCAGCAGGTCGTATCTACCGTTCACGAGACCTGCCCGAATGTCATCTTCTACGGCGAGGGCTGGGATATGTACTCAGGCTCGCCACAGACCATGGCGACGCAGAAAAGCGCGCCGATTCTGCCCCATTTCGCTTTCTTCAACGATACCATCCGCGATATGCTCCGCGGTGACACGTTCCACACCCACGAAAAGGGCTTCGTGAGCGGACAGAAAACCGATGCAAAGCTCCTCGCGGACTGCTACTGTGGCAAATCCGATTGGCTTCCCACGCCCGAGCAGAGCGTCAACTATGTCTCCTGCCACGACAATAACACGCTTTTCGACCGCATTTGCATCGCGACCCCGAATCAGTCGCGCGCACGGCGCATCCGCATGAACTGCCTCGCCGCCGCATTTTCGCTAACGGCGCAGGGCATCCCATTCATGCAGGCTGGCGAAGAATTCCTGCGCTCGAAGCCGCTGACACGGCGCAGTTTTGTGGAAAACAGCTTCCGCTCCCCCGACAGCGTGAACAGCATCAAGTGGAGCGATCTGGAAAAACCCGAGCATATGCAGGTGCTCCACTACTATCAGGGGCTGATCGCGCTGAGAAATGCGCTCCCCGCCCTGCGGGACACCGCACCCGATAGCCGCACAGCACTCGACTGTGGGCGTGAGGACAGCATTGCCTTTTCCATCGCGGATGACCTGCTCGTGATCTTCAACGCGGGCACACAGCCACTCCCCTACTCGCTCCCCGATGGCAAGTGGGATGTGCTCGCAAGCGACCTGTGCGCAGGCACTGCGCCGCTCAAAACGGTGCACGGCGACATCCGCGTGCACGGCATCTCTGCGATGATCCTGAAAAAGCACGGCTAAAACGCTCCACTTCGGGAAAACTGCTCCCGAGGTGAACAAAATGCAAAACGAAAAGCAAAAACACGTCCCCGATCCGACAAAACCCCTGCTCCCGCGCGAAAGCATCAGCGGATATGCCGCGCTTCCGCTTCCAAACCACGAGGTGATGTCGCTTCCTGTACTTGAATCAGAAGCGGATAACGAAATGGATTAGCATTTTCCACAAAATGTAAAAGTTCTCGTTGACATTTGCCGTGATTTTCACTATAATACATGTAAGAGAATTGCTTTCAGTTCTCGAGAGGAGGCTTTTACATGGAAAAGAAAATCATCACCATCAGCCGTGAATTTGGCTCTGCTGGTCGCACCATTGGCCGTCAGGTCGCAGAAAGACTGGGCATTCCTTTCTATGATAAGGAGCTCGTCGATCAGATCGCCCTCGAATCGGGCTTTGCCCCGAAGTATATCGAGGAGCACGGCGAGCATTCCCCGGGAAAGAGCCTGTTTTCTTACGCATTCGCGCCGCAGGGCGTGCCCGGCGTAATGAACGGACTTTCCACCGCAGATTTTCTATGGAATATTCAATGCAATGTGATCTTGCAGCTCGCTGAGAAAGGTCCGTGCGTGATTGTCGGCCGCAATGCGGACTACATCCTCAAAGATCGCGAGGACGCATTTCACGTCTTCGTGTGCGCCGATACCGACTTCCGCGCCGAGCGCATCGTGCGTCTGTACGGTGAATCGGAGAAGAAGCCCGAAGCGCGCCTTGCTGAGAAAGATAAGCGTCGCAAGGTCAACTATCAGCACTATACAGGCCGCACATGGGGTCAGGCGCAAAACTATGACCTGTGCATAAACACATCCGTCGTCGGCATCGAGCAGGCGACCAACATCATCGTCGGCATCGTCGAAAACTCCAAAAAAGAAGCCGAATAACAAATTCGTCCTCCGTATGAAATCCATACGGAGGACTTTTTGCGAGAAAAAACGGAGCGGGATATTTCGTCCCGCTCCTGTTCACTAAGCGCCATCAAACACATGCTTTTTCTAAGCGAGTAGATGTTACACCTTTAGAAATCGAGAAATTGCTTCTACGCACTTTTCAATTATTTCTTTGATTTCATTTTGCTTTTGTGTCTCAGCTTTTAGCGTAGGATCATAATATGTAATCCCATCCGTAATTCGGACACGAATGAGATCCTCTTTCGCAAGTTCGTCGATATAGTGATCAAATTCTTCTTGACACATATCATTATACAAGCTAGGAACAACGTGTTTGCCCTTTAACGTTGCTTTCATGATACTGCAAAAAACAGACGTTGGGAATTTTATTTTTGCTCTTGCCTCTGTGTATGGAGACTTTGCCGAATCAGGGACATAATCGTTTTCCAAATCTGCACCAGGAACATATTCTTTTTGAATCCATTGTTTTGCGGTTTTTTCTGATACATTGCACCGCATACTATAATCCTTAATAGTCATAATGTTTGCTCTCTCCATTCTATAATTTTAGACTATTTGTCGGGATTGTAAACTATAATGTCGCTGTATGTATTATTAATATATGTTGTACGTCCACTATCGTAAAGATTTATAACTTCTTTCAAAACATTTCCATCATTATCATACTCATAACTGTGATCACTGCTAATTTCACCGTCATATTTATATGAGCTGAAAATTAAGCGGTCGTCATCATCGTACTGGTATTTTGTTATTCCAACCGTTCCGTCATAAAATACCACGCTTTCCTGAGACAATAAGCCCTTTTCATTATAGACGTATTCATCTAAAATAGTTGAATTATTTATCCTGCTTTTGATGATCCTACCTTCCTCGTCATAAGTATAAACGTATTCGTAAATCGCTGACACACCAGACTCGAACATCTGTGTTTCGCGTATTACTTGCCCATTTGCATCATATTCATAGTAGTATCCATGATAAATACCATCGTGGTCATTACGATAGACAAGGTATGCTGTATTATTCCCGCAGGTATCATATTCGTAGACTTCCCACCAATGATTTCCTGATGTATAATATGTATCTTCTCTGATTAAAAGGTTATCGTCATTATATTGGTAAGAAACTGTTGATGTACATTCCGAATCACTATAAAATTTGCTGGAAGCTAAATTCCCCTTTGAATCATACTCGTATTTTTCCTCTGAAACAAAACCGGAACCAATTCTTTTTACATATGTCAGAACAGAATATACAGAAAAGTTATTCAAATAATCAGTTACATCCTTGTATGTACCAAGTTCTTGAAACAACTGATAAGCCAGTTCATCTTGCCCGTTTTCCAGTGCTTGCAAGGCTTTATTATAGGTTTCTTCGTTTCCCCGTGCCGCCTTTGCAAGCTCTAACTGTTGGCGACTGTCTTTGTAATTCCCCAGTTCCTCAAGTATTTGAACCGCTTCTTCATAATGTCCATCGTTTAGAAATGCCATTGCATAATCATAGTTGCTACTTTTCTGTGCATTACCAGAAATTGTAGTTACCGTAATAATGGCAATGATTACAATTACCGCAACAATTCCACTAATTATAGCGATTTTCTGTTTCTTAGCGGATTCGACTGCTCGCTGTGCTTGCACTGCTCTTGAATGTTCCTGTTCTTTTGCAACACGTTCCGTTTTCCTTGCACGCAAAGAATCCAGATCAATGGCTTTCAAATCCGCAAAGGATTTCCGACATTTATGGCAGTTGGTTTCACCCTGACGGTTTACCGCACCGCACACGCAATGCCACAAGTCCCTTTGTTCCAAAAGTAGATCGATGCAATTTCGACCGTAGTCGATGCGAAACTGCTCCGCCAGTTCGCTGTCCCGCAAAGAAGAAAGAGGTTGCGGTTTTTTTAGCTGTTCCCAAAGCTGATTTTCCTGCATCCACGTGGTATTATCCTCAAAAATGACTTCTTTGACAAACGCCTGAAACGATCTGCTTGCCGCATTGGGAAGTGTGATTGGCGTTTTCTGTCCAAATTCCGAATCTCGGTCAGCACACAAATCCAGATATTGATATGTAACGGTATCACCAAGGGGATTGCCGACCGTGTCCAAGGGCTGAATACAGACCGTTGCCGCCTTGATTCTCTTCGGTGAAATGTTCTGGATTTTCAGCTGTGCCAGAATTTTCCCCGTTTGGTTGTCTTTCAGTAGTGCGCCCGCCGCAATCATAACAGGAGAAGTTTCAGCATATAAGTTCTCCTGCAAGGAAAACAGTTTTCCATATCGTTCACTCATAATGATATCTCCTTATAGATCGGGCAATTCGTCCGTTGCCACTTCTGCTTTACTACCACGATCAGGCAGAGCAATTACCATCAGGTATCCTATAACTGTGAAAATATAACACCAGATTACGTATTTTTTATAAGAATATCCCTTTTCTACGGCGATACCCCCAAATTCCTGTGCAAAGGCAAAATCCAATATCAAAGCAAATCCGACACAGAAAGATGTTATGGCGGTTATATAAAATTCTTCTGTTGCCCAGGAAACAATGAGTGCAGTGAGTGCTGCAACAATCATAATTGATATGGCAATGCGCTTATTGTACGTTTCTCTTTCCATTTTGAATCCTCCATAAAATAAAAAGTGCGCCTACCGAAGTAAGCGCACTAAAAAACGCAAACTCCGATAGTCGCCAAACTAATCAATATGCAGTATGCAGCACTCATCGCTCTCACATTGACGGAATTTGCATTTTTGTCAAATTCAGAATGTGAGAGTAGAAAGGGCAAAAGGGTATACTACCCCCATAGCGCTACTGCATAATATTTGATTAGTTTGGCATATCCATAGTATCACACCCTTTCGCCTTTTTCAACCCTGAAAGAAGGAAAACTTTGTTTTGGGACGAAAAAAGCCCTCTCCTATGGAGAGGCTTTCGTGTACCGAAAAAATGCCCCCGAAGCGGCAATGCCGATTCGGGGGCAAAATGGGATCACTTTGCTTTTTTGATCTTATTGAGCTTTGCATTGAGGGCAAGTAGCTCTTCCTTGCTCACCTCGATGCCGAGCATACCGCCCGCCATGCTGAGGACGCGCAAGATGGTAAAGCCACCGAGCATGGACATCATGGAATCGTTCATCTCGAAGCCCATTGCCTTCTCGCCCTTCTTGGGCATGAACTTTACGAGCATCGCATCCAGAAGCATCTTGCCCTGAAGCGTTGCCATAATATCTTTGATCGAATCATTGAGGCTCAGGTGTCCCTCGACTTCTGTGATATCGAACCAGTTGAGAATCGCAGTCTTTTCTCTCAGGCGGTAAGCCTCATTGAATACCGCGACCTTGCGGATATCGCTCTCATCCTTGCACGCGCCCGCAACGGCAACAAGGTGCGTATCGCCGACATTTGGCACATTGAAATAGAAGAAATGGTCTTCTGCTTCCTTTGCGCTGAGGCTGATACCGTTTGCAAACAGTTCCACGGTTTTCTGGTTGGAGTAGACCGTGACCTTGGTCACATCCTCAACACGGTCAACATAGCGCTTGCCACACAGGTGGACAAACGGCTCGTCGGAGAGCCATGCCTTGTAGGCATAGAACGAATCTTTCTTATACTTGCGGTCAAAGGTCACAAGTCCCTTGTGGTTCTGACCATTTTCACCGCCCTCGTTACGGTTGTCTGCACCGAAATCGAACATATTCCAGACGTGGGTCGCCCAGAGGTACTTGCGGGTGAAGAGCTGCTTGATAAGCTCCTCGTGATAATATGCCTGATATTCCTCAGTATAATCGCCCTGTCTGGGATTAGAGGTGTGCCAGTTGAGCGCCTCACAGCCGTACTCCGAGCAACCGATGGGGAGATTCGGGTGTGTCTTGTGGAAGTCATCAAACCACGGGCCGTTCATGGACGTGTCGCCGCCGTACCAGCCAAAATAGTGGTTATATGAAACCGTATCGGGGATCTGGACATAGGCGCTATCGATGGGACACGGAGAAACGACTGCCATGGTCGTCAGGCGGGTCTTGTCCATCCCATGAACAAGGTCGTTAAGAAAAACATGGTTATCGTTCAAATCGGGATCTTGATCGCCCTCCATGCTGATCTCATTGGAAAGACCCCACACGACGATGGAGGGGTGATTGTAGTTCTGGACGATAAGCTCCTTCATCTGGCTGATGGTGTTCTCGCGGGCGGTGGGCATATGTTGCGAAATATAGGGGATCTCTGCCCAGATGACCATGCCGCGCTCGTCGCAAAGATCATAGAAGAACTGATCGTGCTGATAGTGCGCAAGACGGATGGTGGTCGCGCCAAGCTCACAAATCAGATCCATATCCTCGGTATGGTGCTCGGGCAGGAGCGCATTACCAATGCCCCAGCGATCCTGATGGCGGGAAACGCCGTGCAGGGGGTACTCCTCACCATTGAGAATGAAGCCGTTATTCGGGTCGATCACATAGGTGCGGCAACCGAAGCGGGCAGATACGGCATCGATGGCCTCGCCATTTGCGATCAGCTCGACCTTTGCGGTGTAAAGATAGGGGTCTTTGCGCCCGTGCCAGCGGTGGACATTTTCAATGACGAACTGTGCAGAAGTTTCCGCAGTCTCGCTCACCGCGACAACATCGCCCTCACGATCGGTGATCGTATAGCGCAGAAGCTGACCTGCGCATAGATTGGTCACATAAGCATCGACCTTGACATTGGCATTTGCACCCGCAAGCTCGGGGGTAACGGCAACGCCCGTGCCACCAAAATAGTCAAGATCAAAGTGGCTATTGCCGACGCAGATGAGATCAACATCGCGGTACAGACCGCCATAGAACGTAAAGTCTGCGACCTGCGGATAAACGCGATCGTTCGGAGCATTGTCTACCGCGATCACGACGAGTGCATCCTGCGACAATTCCTCGGTGATATTGACGCGCCATGTGGAATAGCCACCATCGTGGTGGGCAAGGTGCTTGCCGTTGACATAGACATCGGCAGAGGAGTTTGCACCGCGCAGTTCGAGATAGTACTGCTCGGCGACAGGGAAATCTGCTTTAAGAAGCTTCTTTGTATAGTAGGCAGTACCGCGGTAATAGTCGCTTTCGCCATCCTGACCGTCGATCGCATTCCACGTGTGTGGAAGATTGACAAAATTCCACTTTTTATTGACCTCGGTCGGGATTTGCGTCGCTTCCTTGGAAAATGCCCACTTGGTGTTCAGATTGATGATCGATCTCATAATTCTTCGCTCCTTTTTGATTTTGGGCATTATTGGAATGATCTGCGCCTCTGCGCAGGTGCTTACGTCGATAATTTTCTATTCCGAAAAAGGATCAGATGCCCATTTCCTTTTTGACTTCTGCAAATGCCTTTACTGCAAGGTCGATGTCCGCCTTGGTATGGCCTGCGGAGATCTGGGTGCGGATGCGATCCTTGCCCTTAGGCACGACAGGGTAGCAGAATGCGACCACGTACACGCCCTTATCGAGCATACGCTTTGCAAACTCATGCGCGACCTTGGGGTCGTAGAGCATGACGGGCACGATGGGATGCTCGCCGGGCAGGAGATCGAAGCCGAGCTTTTCCATCTCGCTACGGAAATAGCGTGCATTTTCGTGCACTTTATCACGGAGCGCGGTGCTCTCTTCGAGCAGTTCGATGGTGCGGATCGTTGCAGCGCAGATCGCGGGCGCAACGGTATTGGAGAAGAGGTAGGGGCGGCTACGCTGACGCAGAAGATCAACGATCGACTGACGCGCCGCGGTATAACCGCCCGAAGCACCGCCGAGTGCCTTGCCGAATGTGCCCGTGAGGATGTCCACACGATCCATCACGCCCCAGTATTCGGGCGTGCCCTTGCCGTGCTCGCCCATGAAGCCGACTGCATGGCTATCGTCCACCATCACGAGGGCATCAAATTCATCCGCAAGGTCACAGATCGCGGGCAGATTTGCAATATAGCCATCCATGGAGAACACGCCGTCGGTCGCGATGACGATCTTCTTCGCGCCCGCTTCACGCGCGGCGACGAGCTGTGCGCGCAGGTCGTCCATATCGTTGTTCTTATAGCGGTAGCGCATTGCTTTGCAAAGGCGCACGCCGTCGATGATAGAGGCATGGTTGAGTTCATCAGAGACGATAGCATCTTCCTTGCCGAGCAGGGTCTCAAAAAGACCGCCGTTTGCATCGAAGCAGGAAGAATAGAGAATGGTATCGTCCATGCCGAGGAAATTCGAGATCTTCTTCTCCAGCTCCTTGTGGATCTCCTGCGTGCCGCAGATAAAGCGCACGGAAGAAAGTCCGAAGCCCCACTTATCATAGCTATCCTTCGCCGCTTGGATCAGCTCAGGATTTGTCGAAAGCCCGAGATAGTTATTGGCGCAGAAATTGACCACGCCAGCTTTTGCGGTGGTATCGATGCGGGAATACTGCGGGGTCGTGATGATGCGCTCCTCGCGCCACGTGCCCGCTTCGCGGATGGCATCAAGCTCCGCAGAAATTGCAGTAAGTGCTGTTTTCATCGCTTAGTCCTCCTTCTTCTTCGTCCAGTCAAGAATGACCTTACCAGACTTGCCAGAATTCATTGCCTCAAAGCCCTTTTCAAACTCGGTATAGTGGAATCTATGGGTAATGACGGGGCTGACATCCAGTCCGCCCTGCACCATATAGCTCATCTGATGCCAGTTATCCATGCGTCTGCCATAAATGCCCTGCATGGTCAGACCCTTGGTGATAATGGTATTCATATTCATAGCAACGGGCTTATTGGAAATGCCGAGCAAGGAGATCTTGCCGCCGTTGCGCATGGAATCGATCATCTGCTGCAATACCGCGCCGTTGCCAGACATTTCAAGACCGACATCGAAGCCCTCGACAAGTCCCTGCTCCTTCATGATCTGGGGCAGATCCTCTTTTGCCGTATTTACGGCAGCATCCACGCCCATCTTGCGGGCAAGTTCAAGGCGGTAATCATTCACATCCGTGATGACAACGCGGCGCGCACCTGCGAATTTGCACACAGCGGCAGCGATAATGCCGATCGGACCTGCGCCCGTGATGAGCACGTCCTCGCCAATGAGCGGGAACATAAGCGCGGTATGGGTCGCATTGCCAAATGCATCAAAAAATGCAACAACATCCTCAGGTAGGCTCTCGTCAATGAGGATCACGTTCGTTTCGGGAATGCAGACATACTCTGCAAATGCACCATCGCGGTCAACACCGACGCTCACGGTGTCCTTGCACCACTGGATATTGCCATTGTGGCAGTTGCGGCAATGGTGGCAGGTGATATGCCCCTCGCCAGAGACACGCTGACCGATTTCCAGACCCGTGACACCCTCGCCGAGCGCGGCGATCTCGCCAACATACTCGTGACCGATGGTCATGGGCGCTTTGATATGCTCAACAGCCCACGGATCCCAGTTGTAAATATGTACATCTGTGCCACAGATCGCGGTCTTATGCACCTTGATCAGCACCTCGCCTGCTTTGGGTTCGGGGATCGGCACTTGCCGAAGCTCAAGACCAGGACCCGCAATGGGTTTTACGATTGCATCCATCATTTTTTCCATGAATTGATATCCCTCTCAAATTTGTAATTTCTTCATCCGAGGCGGAGTTTCTCCGTCGTTTGGGGACAATCATAGTGTAGCACACCTGCGCAAAAAAAGAAAGAGGAAGTTCGATTTTTGCTACGAAAAATCTGCACATCAAATTTTAAGATACACATCACTTTTTAAGGCATGGACAAATCCCGCTTTTTCGGTATAATGACTGTAGAAGCTTCTGATAATATACGGAAAGGCTAAATGCATATGAATATCCTTGCAAAAAACTTGAAGAAATACCGTGTAAACCGTGCTTACACGCAGGAGCAGTCCGCCGAAGCACTCGACGTGAGCACGCAGACCGTCTCCCGCTGGGAATGTGGGACAACGCTCCCCGAAGCGACGCTTCTACCCAAGATCGCACAGCTTTACTGTGTGACGGTGGATGACCTTTTCCGTGAGCAGTCGGTCGCATACGACAATTATGCCCAACGGCTCGGGGCGGTATATGAAGCGACGCGCAATGTAGAGGATTTTGTGCGCGCCGACCGCGAATATCAAAAGCTCCTATCAACAAACGACTATACCGCCGATGATCTGCGGATGTATGCCATTTTGCACCAATATATGATTGGCTACTGCATCACGCGCGCCGAGAGCCTATTCGACCGCGTGCTTCAGGATAGCGCGGACAGCGATCCAGAAAAGGCATGGGTCTACTGGTCAACGTGGCGACAAAAAGCATCCTTTTTAACCGAGATCGGCAGAGGGCAGGAGATCATCGACGAATTTACTCCCCGCATTGAGGCAGGAAGCACCTGCATTGACGAATGGATAACGCTTATTCATGCCTACTGCCTTGCAGGAGACTTGGCGCAGGCGCTTGCGATTGCCGAAAAATGCGCCACACGCTTTCCCAAAAGCGCCATGCTCCACATCTACACGGGCGATATCTGTCGTGCGCTGAAGCGCTACGAGGAAGCATTCGCCCATTGGGAGCGCGCACACGCCCTCGAGCCGACATGGTATGACCCCGCCTATGCCATCGCCGAGTGCTACGAGGAGATCGGCGACTACGCGCAGGCTTACGATGCATGGAAAGCACTCATAAATGACCTGACCGCGCGCGGATTCGACGCCGAGGTGACATACCCTGCAAAACGCGCCACAGAATGCCTTGAACAGTTGCATAAATAAGCCTCGCCATAGAATATTCTATCCATAAAAAACGGAGCATATCAACCGATACGCTCCGCTTTTGTTATTCGTTTTCGTCCCGATATGCGCAGGAAAAATTGGAAAACGTAGCCGTATTGTCGCCTGTTGCATAAAGACCCATCAGCACGCCTGTGAAGCCCGTTGCGACTTCTGTCGAAAGGTAGCGTGTCTGGGCGGTGCAAAGAAACTCTTTGCCCTGCGCGGTTTCATAGTAGAAGCTGTAATGCTGGGCATCCATGCAGACGAAAAGGTTCGCGCTTGCATCCGCAATTTGGCGCGATGCCTGAATGTGGGAAACATCGCCGATGCACAGGCGCACGAACAGTTCCCACACATCCCCCACTTTGCGAATGCCGAAGTCGTAGTGTCCCTCTTCCCACATATAGAGCGTAAGCCCCGCTTCGCCACGATCCGCCTCAACGCGCACCTGCACATCGCCACAGAAATCCCGCTGACGCAGTCCAACAAACGTGGGCGATGCGCGGTCTGCAAGGGTAAGCGACGTGCCGCGCAGGGTGGCGCGATCCATGTCGAGGGTATAGTTCTCCATATGCGGATGGCGCAGGAAGCACCAGTCGATACCCCAGCGGGTATTTTCAAATGTCCAGAGGCGCTTCTCATTCTGCACGGAATCGATGGGGACTTCATACTCGAAATCGGTCGTTCCATCGCGTCCGCAGGTAAACCAGCCGTCCTCGGTCGCATAGACGGGCGTGAGGTAGACTTCCCGTCCGAGATGGTGGAACGGAAGCCAGTCATGGATCTGGCGGAAGCCGAGGCTGATCATATACCAGTTTCCATCCGTGCCTTTCACAAGGTCGCCATGGCCGATCGCCTGAATGCGGTAAGGGGCTTTGTTCTTATTCGTGAGGATGGGGTTATTGGGTGCATTTTCAAACGGACCCCACGGTGTCTTTCCGCGGCAGAGGGTGAGCATATGCCCATACTCCGTGCCGCCCTCGGATGCGAAGAGGTAGTACCACTCCCCGAGCTTATAAAGGTGCGGACCTTCCACGAAACGTCCACCCGTGCCTTTCCAGATACTGCGGCTCGGTGTGAGCTTTTTTCCGCTTTCAAGGTCGATCTCCGACTGGATGATGCCCGACACGCCGAAATCATCCCAGCCCGTGCTCATAAAATAGGTCTTACCATCTTCAAAATAGAACGAGGGGTCAATGCCGTCCTGCTCGACATACACAGGCTCAGACCATTCGCCATGGATATCATCCGTCCAGACATAAAAATTCTGCTGGGTGGTATTATTGGTCGTAGTCACGTAGAAGCGTCCATCGTGGAAACGGATGGTCGCGGCAAACACGCCACCCGAGCTCTCGATGCCCTCGAGCATGATCTGGCTTCTGCGGGTGAGCACATGGCCGATCTGCGTCCAGTTCACAAGATCATCACTTTCAAACAGCGGCACACCGGGGAAATACTGAAAGGAGCTGCACACCATATAAAATTTTCCATTTGCGGCGCATACGCTAGGGTCGGGATAAAAGCCTTTGAGCACAGGATTCGTGTATTTCATAGCAAAACCGTCCTTTTTTCATTTTTTCTTATTTTAGCACGTAGGAAACACAAATTCTACCACATCTTTGCGCGCGAAATGCTTGCGAAATTGCACATATTTTGGTATACTCATAGAGATTTCAAATTGAAAGACATCCCCTTTCAAGGAGGGCACTATGAAAAATCAAAATTTCTGGCAAATCGCGAAATTTACGCTTTTTTCCGTTTCGGCTGGTATCATTCAGGTCGTGAGCTTTACGCTTTTCAGCGAGCTTTTTCATTGGGCATACTGGCCTGCGTATCTACTCTCGCTCGTGCTTTCCGTTGTGTGGAATTTCACACTCAATCGGCGCTATACCTTCCAGTCGGCGGCGAATGTTCCTGTTGCGATGGCAAAAGTCTTCGGCTACTACCTCGTATTCACCCCGCTTTCCACTTGGCTCGGGGCGCTGGCTGAGGGCGCGGGCGTGAATGGCTATCTGGTACTTGCAGTCACGATGCTTGCAAACTTCTCGACCGAGTACCTATTCAGTAAATTTGTCGTTTACCGCGGTCAGGAAAACACGCGGCAGGGATAAGGAACACAAAAGCAGAGCCAAGCTGATCGCCTGGCTCTGCTTCTTTCATTTTAATTTTTAGCTAAGGTTTACGTAGAGCGCGGGATTGACATAAGTACCATTGTAGGTAATGCCAAAATGCAGGTGCGGACCTGTTGAGATGCCTGTCGAACCGACATAGCCAATGAGCTGACCTGCAGAAACGCTCTGACCAGCGCTCACGACATAGCTCGTCATGTGCATATACACCGAGGAATAGCCGTCGCCATGGTTGATCGTGACATAGTTGCCCGCCGTCGAACTTGCGCGCGCAATGGTGACAGTACCTGCACGGGTCGCATAGATCGGCGTGCCAGAAGCCGCAGCAAGGTCAACGCCCTTATGGTTCGTGGATGCGCCCGCGGTAGGCTGGTCACGGTCACCAAAGGGACTGCTGACGTAAACATAGGAGCACGGAACGAGCCACGATGCACTCGAAGTATTGCCCGTCGAGCCTGTGCCATTATTCGTGCCCGTGCCATTATTGGAAGGCGCGGTCGTTTCTGTCGGTGTCTCGGTCGTCGCCGTCTCCCCCTCTGGGGTAGTGGTCGGCTGGGTCGTGGGCGGCTCGGTGGGTGCAGTCGTCGTTTCCGAGGTAGAAAGCCATGCAAGGTATTCATCAAGCTTCGCCTGATTGTATTCCTGCTCTTTCTTCGCGATGTCATTGAGCAGTTCTTCATCTTCCTGCTCAAGCAGTTCGGCAAGACCATCGATCTCGTCGCATTTCGCGATAAGGGTCTGAATGATCTGCTCTGCCTCAGCGCGCTTTTCTTCAAGCTCCTGCTGTGTGGCATCGAGCTCAGCAAGCGTCTGCTCAATGGACTGCTTTTCAAGCGTGAGATCATCCTGCGCAGACGCAACATCCTTTGCCGCGTCGCTCATTTCTTTCAAGCGGCGCTGATCGGATGCGGCGATCTCCTCGATCATATTGAGCCGATCGAGCAGGTCAGAAAAGCTGTTTGCCTGAAAAAGAACTGCCCAATAAGAGAGCGTGCCCTCTTCTTCCATGGTGCGGATGCGGTCACGGTTCTTCTCCGTCAAGTCGCTGAGAAGCCCCTGCGCATCTTCAAGCTCGTCCTGCTTGTCGGCGATCAGCAAGCGATAGGCGGCGACCTGCTCTTCGATCAGCGCGATCTCCTGATAGAGAATGGTGATCTCCTGATCGATGACATATTTTTCCGAGATCAGATTTTCGATCTCATCCTCGGTCTCCTTACGCTGCTGCTTGAGTTCTTCCTTTTGCGCTTTCAGTTCTTCGCGCTGGTTCTGCATTTCATTGATCTGCTTGCGGATCTCGCTGGAAGAAGCCGCGCTTACCGCAGGAATGATGCTAAACAGCAGCGAGAGCAGCATGATCGCCGCCATGATCCCTGCAAAAATGGATATCAGCTTTTTGCGGTTTTTCATTGCCAACTCCTTCTTGATCAGCTAACATACTGCATCGGATTGACATACGTGCCATTGTAGGCGATGCCAAAATGTAGGTGCGGACCTGTCGAGCCGCCCGTCGAGCCAACATAACCGATGACCTGTCCCTGCGTGACATACTGTCCGACCGAGACGATGTAGTGCGTCATGTGCATATAGATCGACGAGAAGCCGTCGCCATGGTTGATGGAGACATAGTTGCCCGCGCCACCCGCCTGATACGAGGCGACTGTGACCTTGCCACTCTTTGCGGCATAGATGGGCGTACCCGTCGCGGCAGACATATCAACGCCATAGTGCATCTTCCATACGCCCGAAATGGGGTGGATGCGCATACCGAATGCGCTCGTGAGACTATAATACGGAACAGGGCAGATCCAGCCGCTGCTTGCGGGCACATTGGTGCTGGGGGTCGTATCGTCGGCAGGCCACGTCGTAGGCGGCACATAGGTCGCAAGCCACTCCTCATACTCTGCCTTTTTCAGATCCTTTTCCGCCTGCGCGATCTGCTGCATAAGATCCGCCTGAAGATCCTCGGATTCATCAATGAGGGCTTCAAATTCTTCCCCTTTGGCGATCAGCTCGCGCAGAAGCTCATCAGATTCGGCGCGCTTGGTATCGAGATCCACCTCGGCAACTGCAAGCTCCTCGCGGGTCGTCTCAAGCTCCTGCTTTTCGCCCGCAAGGACTTCCTGCGCGCTTGCGACCTCTTCGGCGGCTTCGCGCAGTTCTTTCAGGCGACGTCGGTCAGAGGATGCGATCTCCTGCACCATATTGATGCGGTCGAGCAGATCAGAAAAACTGTTTGCCGCAAAGATGACCGACCAATACGAGAGCGTGCCCTCTTCTTCCATGGTACGGATGCGTTCTTTATTCTTTTCGTTCAGCTCCGCAAGGCGCTCTTTTGCCTCGTCAAGATCGTCCTGCTTATCTGCGATGAGCAGGCTGTAGGTGGAGATCTGACGGTTGATATTTGTGACCTGCTCCATCAGAAGCGCGATCTCCTGATCGATCAGATCCTTTTTATTGACGATCTGGCGGATCTCGTCCGCGTTCTCATCATACTGGCTTTGCAGATCCTTGATCTTTTGCTTGATCTCGGTATTTTGCTCCTTGAGCTCATTGATCTGCTCCCTGATCTCGCTGGAGGACTTCGCCTGCGCCTGCGTCGGAAGCAGGGATAGGCTGATAGCCGCGCAAAGAAGCAACGCGATCAGCTTGAGCCCCAGTTTTGTGTATTTCATAGGAATGCTCCTTTTTGATATGAAAACCCATCAGACATCCATGAACTTGCGGATAGACGACCAGCTACCTACGATACCGACGAACATACCTGCCGCCGCGAACACAACGACCATCGGCACGAGCAGGGATTCAAACGGAACGAAATTGAAAAGCTGGAGCGAGTCCATCGCATCTACGCGCGTGACAAGCGCATCGTAGACTGCCCACTCAAGACCGAATGCGATCGCCGCACCGAGCATACCGAGCGTAAATCCCTCGACGATGAACGGCAGACGAATGAAGCCATTGGTCGCTCCGACCATTTTCATAATGGCGATCTCGTCGCGACGGTCATACATCGCAAGTTTGACCGTGTTGGAGATGATGAGCAGGCTGACGATCAGCAGCGCCACGATCATGGCGATGGACACCATGTGCAGCACATCCTGAATGGTGGAGAAGCCCTCTGCAAGGGCATATGCCGCATGGGTCTTTGCCACGCCAGGGATGCTCTGGATCATCTGATCCGTCTGCTCCATAAGGCGGTTATCAACCAGCGTGACGACCACGCGGTGACGAAGATCGCTCGGCTCAACGCCGCTGAATGCGGCATCGCCGTCGTGATCAGAAATAAAGCGCTCCAGCGCCTCCTCACGGGAGACGAACGTCGCCTGATATACGTTATCAAACGTATTTATCTGCGTCTGGATCGACTTTGCCTCTGCCTCGGAGTAGGTCTCATCTATGTAGACAAGGATCTCATTGGTCTGATTGAGCTCCTCAACGAGGATGTCCAGATTATACGCCAGCACAGAAAAACTGCCGACGATCAGCAGGCACGCCACCGTGACGCACACAGCGGCAAAGGACATGAAGCCGTGGGAGAAAATGCCGCGGATGCCCTCTTTCAAAAGGTAGCCGATATTATTGATCTTCATTTTCTTCCTCCTTTCCGTCGCTGACGATCAAGCCATCGTCGATCTCGATCACGCGCTTGCCGAACAGCTCGACCAGACCCTGCTCGTGGGTGACGACAAGCATCGTCGTGCCGAGATTATTGATTTCCTGAAGAAGATCCATGATCTCCATCGAGCGCGCAGGGTCGAGGTTACCCGTCGGCTCGTCAGCGATGATGGTGGAGGGGTTATTCACGAGCGCGCGGGCGATGGCAAGACGCTGCTGCTCACCACCAGAAAGCTCGTTGGGATGGCGGGACTTCTTATTTTCAAGTCCGACAAGCTCCAGAACATACGGTACGCGCTCCTTGATCTCGCGCTCACGCGCACCGATCACGCGCATTGCAAAGGCAACATTGTCGTAAACCGTCATATTCTCGATCAGGCGGAAGTCCTGAAACACGACACCGACCGTGCGGCGCAGGAACGGGATCTCGCGCTTGCGGATGCGCTCAAGCGAATAGCCGTTGACATGGACAGTACCAGAAGTGGGCTTGAGCTCGCCCGAAATGAGTTTAATAATGGTTGACTTGCCAGAGCCAGAGGGACCGACGAGGAAGCAGAACTCGCCATCCTCGATCTGCATCGTAACACCGTTGAGCGCCGTATTGCCCTGCGTGTACGACTTGACAACATCAGTAAATTCTATCATATATGGATTCTCCTTATGGGCGCAATGCCAGAAGTGTAACCAAATTGTAACACATTGTAAGAATAAAGTCAATCAAATCCTCACAGAAAATCGCCTGAGGGCAAAAGAATTCACAATTCTTAATAAATTCCAAAAGAAAAGCAGCCGCTTTCGCGGCTGCTTGGTAGATTATCTCGTTTCTCTGCTGGAAAGATACTTACGAACCATGAGTGCGACTTTGAAGACGATGGCATGGTCGAACTGGCGAAGATCGAGCCCTGTGAGCTTCTTGATCTTCTCGAGGCGGTAAACCAGCGTATTTCTGTGCACGAAGAGCTTGCGGGAGGTCTCGGAGACGTTCAGGTTGTTCTCAAAGAACTTGTTGATCGTGAACAGGGTCTCCTGATCGAGCGAATCGATGGAATTCTTCTTGAACACCTCGCTCAGGAAGATCTCGCAAAGGGTGGTCGGGAGCTGGTAGATCAGTCTGCCGATGCCCAGATTCTCATAATTGATGATGCTCTTTTCCGTGTCGAACACCTTGCCCACGTCGATGGCGGTCTGCGCTTCCTTATAGGAATCTGCCAACTCGCGCAGATGGTCGGCGATCGTGCCGATGCCGATAACGGTCTTGATGCGAAGCTCATTTTTGAGCGTCTCTTCCATATTGATGGCGATGCGCTCGAGATCCTCTGCCGTCGAAGCGCCGCTGATCTGCTTGACAACAGCGATATCGGATTCGTTGACGCTCAGAACGAAGTCCTGCATCTTATCGGGGAAGAGATTGCTGAGGACATCGACCGTAGAAACGTCCGCATGCCCCTGCTGACGGATGAGGAACACCGCGCGGGGTGCATCAGTCGCAAAATGCAGTTCCTTCGCACGGATATAAATATCACCGGGAAGGATATTGTCCATAATGATGTTCTTCACGAACGTGCCACGGTCGTGCTTCTCTTCATAGAAGTTCTTCGCATCGCTCAGTGCGATGTGGGTCATGATGCAGAAGCTACGCGCCGTCTCGTCATCGCCCGTGCAGAAAACAGCGTACTCAAAATAGTTGGAATTGCCAAGGATCGCCTTGAACGTCTTCTGTCCAAAGGTCACGATGGTATCCGATGCGCCACCGACTTTGAGTGCGGCATCTGCCCAGCGCTCGCCGAGCAAAGAGGTATCCGTGCAGGAAACCACGCAGCCCTCCGTATCGATCACACCGAATGTGCGGTCGGAAATGTCCTTTAACTGTACGATCACGCTCTGAAAAACACTATTAGACATGATTCATGCCTCCCTTAGAATCTTGCATAAATGCGCATTCCACAAAATTGCTCTATTATTATACAAAGCTTTTGCGCATTTTGCAAGTACCATTTGACATTTTATTGCAAAAAATGTTGGTTTTTTTATCTATTATTCCAAGGTGATTGCCCACGAGGGAAGTAACAGATGTCGTTCAGTTGTCAATTTGACCGTTTTCGAGCGTTTTGACCTCAGATTCGGTCAATTCCCGCACCGCGCCGCGTGGCAAATCGCCAAGCGTGAGCGTGCCCTCGGTGCGGCGTTCGAGGTAATTGACCGTCATGCCGCGCGATGCCATCATGCGGCGCACCTGATGGTATTTCCCCTCGCAGACTGTCACAAGGCTCTCCCCTATGCCGAGGCTTTCGAGCTTCGCGGGCAGGCAATGCGTTCCGTCGCGCAATGTGATGCCTGTGGCGAATGCCTCGATATCTGCCTGCGTGGTGCTCCCCTCATGGCGTGCATAGTATATCTTCGGTACTTCCTTTTTCGGCGAGATCAGGCGGTGCAGAAGATCGCCATCGTTTGTAAACAGGAGCAGTCCCTCGGTCGCCTTATCGAGCCGTCCGACGGGATTTAATTCCAGATGGCGGTATTCTTCTGGCAAAAGCTCCATAACGGTACGCTCGTGCGCATCCTCCGTCGCCGTCACATAGCCCGCAGGTTTGTTGAGCATGAGCACGATGCGGCGCTTGCCGCCCATCCGCGCGCCGTCAAGCGTGACGGTGCAGGCATTGGGGTCTATCTTTCGCGCGGGGTCGCGCTCGGGCGCGCCATCGACACATACGCGCCCCGCCTTGAGCATTGCCTTGACAGCGCTTCGCGTGCCCGCGCCGCTATCGCAAAGGAATTTATCGAGTCTTTCCATAGTTCCTCCGTTCTATCCCCCGCGCTTGTACATAGACTAAACTATCCAGTACATGAATCGGGAGGGGTTTTCTATGATGGTAATGACCGCAAAGGTCGATTTTAAGAAAGTAATGATGGTCATTGGCGGGATCGCACTTGTGATCCTCGCCTTGCTGATGCTCTTTGGTGGCTCTGGGGATGCCGAGACGACCGCCGCACCTGCTGTGGCAACGAATGACGGGCGCGTGCAATTTCTCAAAGAGCACGGCTGGGAAGTCGCCGCATCGCCTGTCGAATCCAGTCAGGTCAAGATCCCGACGCAGACGACCGAGGTCTTTGACCGCTACAATGCCCTGCAAAAAAGTCAGGGGTATGATCTAACGCAGTACGCAGGCAAGACGGTGATGCGATTCGTTTATAAAGTAACGAATTACCCGAATGCGACCGAACCTGTCTATGCGACGGTGCTCGTCTACAAGAACCAGATCATCGGTGGCGATATCACCGACACCTCCGCAGGTGGAAAGATCCGTCCGTTTGCAAGCGCTGAACAAAATTTGCCCGATACGACAGCCACTGAGGGCACGACCATCGTATCATAAAACGAAGCGCTTGACAAGTGCTTCACTTCATGCTATCCTTTGAGTAATCCGTGGAAGTGCATTTGACCGCTTCCCAAAATAAATCTTCAGGGCGGGGTGGAATTCCCCATCGGCGGTAAAGTCCGCGAGCGCAACCGCGCCGAACTGGTTCGATCCCAGTACCGACAGTCACAGTCTGGATGAAAGAAGATGTCAAATGGTTTTTTGATCTCCCGCCCTAGGTGTAGCTATACACTTAGGGCGCATTTTTTACGAAAGAGGTGGCAATTTATGTTAGAATTACTCGATACCGCCAAGGATAATCTACTTTTTGTGCTCATCAGTCTTGCGATCATCGTCGCGATCGCTGTTTTTGCGCGCATCACAGAGCGCTTCCTGCCACAAAAGCGGGCAGTCACGCCTGCGCGCCGCGTAAGCATCATCGGCATCTGCGCGGCGCTTGCCGCGGTGCTGCATATTTTGGATTTTCCGCTCCTTTTTATCGCGCCCGAGTTTTATAAGCTTGATTTTTCCGAGCTTCCCGTGCTCCTTTGCGGCTTTTACCTCGGGCCGAGTGCTTCGGTCGTCTGCGAGGGCGTAAAAATCGTTCTAAAGCTCGTTTGCAAGGGTACATCGACGGCATTTGTGGGCGATTTTGCAAACTTTGCGGTTGGCTGTTCGTTCGTCCTGCCCGCGACCATCTGGTATCACGCGCACAAGACCAAATATGGCGCGGTGCTCGGTCTGATCCTCGGCACGCTCGTGATGACCATCCTCGGGACAGCATTCAACGCTGTCTATCTGCTCCCAAAATTCGCCGATCTTTACGGCATTTCGCTCGAAAGCATCCTCCTCATGGGCGCGAAGCTCCATCCGAGCATCACGAATGTTGCAAGCTTTGTCGTTTTGTGCGTTGCACCGCTGAATCTCGTCAAGGGCACGCTCGTTTCCATTTTGACGCTACTACTGTATAAACGCGTCGCACGCCCGCTTTTCGGGCATACTTAACTGGCAGGAAAGTATTCTTTCCGACTGTTCGATTGCATCGTAAGATTTTTCGTGCTAGAATCAAGACAACAAAGATCTTTGCATTTACAACATTCAGGAGGAATATCCAATGAACCTCGGCAGAAACATTCTCGATTTACGGAAGGAAAAGAACATCACGCAGGAAGAACTTGCCGCACAGCTTGGCGTGACCGCGGCAGCAATTTCCAAATGGGAAAATGGCTACACTTTTCCCGACGTTCTCATGCTTTGCGCGCTGGCAGATCAGTTTGAAGTGAGCACCGATGCCCTGCTCGGGCGTGTGCCCGTCGTCATGAATGCGGTGATCGCCACAAAAACGCAGGAACTCGGCGAAAAAATCGCCGCGCTCGCAAAACAATATGGGCTGGAAACGCGCGGCATTTATGATAGCTATGCGCTGGCAAGGGAGCATAGCCTTCGCGACCAGAGCATCCGTTATATTCTCGTGAGCCTAGACCGACCGCTCACCGAAGAAGAGATGCAGGACGCAGATGACGACCTTATGCAGATCAATGTGCAATGCGCGACCGAACAGGAGACGCTTGCAGGCTTTGAATTCTATTTTCAAAACATGAGCACGATCGATTCTTTCGGCAAATGCGCCCCGACCCGTTAAGGGTGCATTCCCCACATAACGCAAAAGCCGTCTTGCTTTCGCAAGACGGCTTTTTAAGCATTTGTCAAGAGGGATATTAATAGAACTTTCTCTTGTTCTTACGGGCAGCTTCAGACTTCTGCTTACGCTT
>CAZVJJ010000007.1:0-59151 GCA_964627295.1 uncultured Oscillospiraceae bacterium
GACCACTATGGATCTTTTTGTTCAACTGTTCAATTTGATTTTACAATTAACCTTTAAGAAATTTTGAAGTTTATTTAGAATTCGTGACTGTGTTGCTGAAAAAAGTCGTAATAAACGCGAACATTTTCCAGCTCTGTCCATTTTCGTGGCACGACGGGGCAGGAATCGAGGTCGTAGATCTTCGCATTCGGGATCGCGAGCAAAAATGGCGAATGCGTTGAGATCACGATTTGGCATCCGAAAAAGCGAACCGCATCCGAAAGAAAATTCGCAAGCTTCTGCTGGAGCTCTGCCGAAAGCGAGTTTTCTGGCTCATCGATCAGGTAAAGGGTATTCTCCCCGATGCGCTCGGTGTAGTAGCGCATCGCTGTTTCGCCGTTGGAGAGCATACGGATATTTTGCGCGTGGCGTTCATTGACATAGCGCGATTTTGATAAGCGCTTTGCATCGAAGCCATCCTTCCACGCATCATAATCGGCAAGTGAGGTAAATTCGAGCGAAGCATCGCGTTTGAGCGCGTAGGTAGAAAGCAGTTCATCGCGTTTGATATCAATACCGCTGTTTAGATTGCGCAAATCGAGCAGGAAATCCGTTACATCGTCGCTAGTGATGATGCGGCTACCTGCGGGGATCGCACGTGCATCGACCGTGCAACCTGCGACATATCTTGAAAAGAACGCGCTACTATTAAATGGACTGCTGCGTTCGAGGTGCAGTTTTTCAGCAAGAATATTCAAAAGCGTCGTCTTTCCCGAACCATTTCCACCGTAGAAAATGGTAAGCGGTTCAAATTCGATGCGTCTAAGCTCCTTATCGGGGAAAATATTGTAAGGATATACGCTGTTGTAGCAGGTCATTTTCTGCCCGAGGATGAACCCATTCTCATTCCCTGCGGAAACGAGCTGAAGCTCCTGAATAAACGTCTTTGCCGCCATGATGTACGCCCCTTTCGTTTTTCTAATCATAGCATATTTTTTATTCCTGCACAAGTGTTCGCACGGGATTATTTCTGTTGACAAAACAGAAAGGAAGAATTATAATAAATTATGCGTTGCAAAACAGCGCGAATCAAACAAGAAAGGATATTCGCTATGTTCCTTGCCATTGCATATGCTCCATGCAGAGTTTGAGGTGACTGCATGGAGGCTTGCGCGCCTCGAACTTTGCTTCTGATACACTAGATACACGATTTTAAGGAGCAAAGGAATCATGAATAACAAACATTCTCTTAAAAACTTTTACATTCTTTGGTCAACCCAGTCCCTTTCCCAGCTTGGAAGTTCGCTTACAACATATGCGCTGACACTCTGGCTCTATGAAGCAACAGGTTCATCATTAAGTACAGCGGCACTTACCATATGCTCGTATGCACCGTATGTGCTGATGAGCATATTTGCAGGCGCGATATCAGACCGCTTCGATAAAAAGAAGCTCATGCTCATATGCGATGCATTTGCCGCTATAACGACCGTTACCGTTTTCCTGCTTTACCAAAGCGGAAAACTTGCGGTTTGGCATCTGTATGCGCTCAATGGTATCAGCGGACTTATGAACACCGTTCAGCAGCCAGCAAGCGACGTTGCAATGACGCTACTCATCCCAAAAGCGTATTTCCAGAAAACAAGTGGACTGCTTTCCCTCTCACGCTCACTCATTTCGATCCTAAATCCGCTCATTGCAACCGCGCTTTATGCATTTGCGGGGCTTGAGATCGTGATCATGCTCGATCTTTTGAGTTTCGCTATCGCGTTTATTGCACTTTTGCTTCTCATTCCCATTCCGAAAGTGAACGCACAGAAAGCAGAAACTGTTCTGGCGCTTGTGAAAGGCGGGCTTTGCTATCTTCGGGATAATCCAATGATCTTCTCGCTGATACTTTTCATGTCAGGCGTGAATCTTGTTTCATCCGCGTTCGATGCGGCGCTTCCAGGACTTGTTTTGCCCAATCCGAAGGGTGGCGCGACGGTGCTCGGTATGGTGACTTCCTGCGCAGGTATTGCAATGGCGCTCGGAAGCCTGCTCGTTGCATTGCTTCCGAAACCTAAAAATCGCGTGCGCGTCGTAACGTTAACCATGCTGTTTTCGCTTGGAACTGAAAATTATCTGATGAGTCTGAGCAGAGAACCCTTCGTCTGGTGCTTTGCGCAATTCCTCGGGTGGATGGTCGTACCGATCATGAGCGCGAATCTCGATGTGATCTTGCGAAATACCATTCCCATCGAATTACAAGGGCGCGTTTATGCGTGCAGGAATACCTTTCAGTTCTTCACGATCCCGATTGGGCTGTTTCTGGGTGGCTTTCTCGTCGATCAGGTGTGCGAGCCGTTCATGCAGGCGCATGGAGATTCAGTGGTGCTTTCGTTCCTGTTTGGCGCTGGAAAAGGCTCAGGTGCGGCGATGGTGATGGGTATCCTCGCTGTCGCAGGGACGGTGCTTTGCATCGTTTCGGGGAATCGACTGAAGAAATACTCATATATTGAAGACTAGAAGCGCTTATTTCAAAAATGCAACCGCCCGAACAGTTTCGTTCGGGCGGTTTTGCAAATTATGGGATATTCACGAACAGCTTTCGGCATATTCGCGTGGAGAAATACCGTACTCCGCCTTAAAAGCGCGGTAAAAATTCGCATAATCGCCAAATCCGCACACGCTGTAGACCTCCCCGGGTGCTTGTCCCTGCGCCATGAGATTGCGCGCGTGCATCAGACGGCGGAAAATCACATAGCGATAGACGCTTGTGCCGACCTGATTGCGAAATTCATGGGAAAGATAGTATTTGCTGACGTAAAATGTGGCGGCGAGGGATTCCAGCGTGATATTTTCGTGAAAATGCGCACTGATGTAGCTCAGCACTTGCGAGATCAGCGCGGATTCCTCACGTTTTGCCGCTTTATTGGCGTTGGTATGGACATATCGGTTGATTTCGACAAGGAACTGCATCAAAAGCCCCTCGGCAAAGATTTGACTACCGAATTCATTGCTGTAAAACTCATGGGTGAGCTTTTCAAGTAGTTGTGCGATCGCCGCACGGCGATTTTTGGACAGGCGGAGCAGATTCGTATGGTTCTCAGCTTCGTGGTCGAAGCAGGCAAAGAGGTTCGCATCGGCGCTAGAAAGCTCTGCAAGGTATGCCCCATCGATCCAAAGGACGATGCGTTCATAGGGGCTGTCGGGACTGATCTCCGATTGGTGCAATTCTTGCGGATTGATGAGCAAAATATCGCCACTACCGAGATGGTATGTCCTGCCCTCAACGCGGAAGCTCACATTGCCGCTGAGGAAGAAATAGACCTCATAAAAATCATGGTGGTGGACGCTGACATTGCGCATCAACTGATCGCAATAGTGAAAAATTTCAAAACGCTTGTTCGTCATGGACTGGCGCGTATCGAAGATTTGTGAATGGATCGGCATAAAATCACCCCTAGCATTAGATTACCGCAAGAATCGCAATAAGTCAAACAAATTTTACAATTTTTATTGCGAATATTTTATGCTATACTGAAGCCATCCAATAAATAACAAACGGAGGTATCCTTATGCCAATGCAAATGGGTTTTCGTTGGTACGGCGAGGGCAATGATAAGATCTCGCTGTCCGACATCAAGCAGATCCCTGGCGTGACGAGCATCGTATGGGCACTTCACCACAAAATGCCAGGCGAGGTCTGGCAGATCGACGAGATCGCAGAGGTTCAGCGCCAGCTTGCGCCTTACGGGTTCAATATGGACGTTGTCGAGTCGGTGAATGTTCACGACGATATCAAAATCGGTCTTCCTACCCGCGATCAGTACATCGCAAATTATTGTGAGACGATTCGCAACCTGAGCAAGTTCGGCGTAAAGGTCATCTGCTATAATTTCATGCCGATTTTCGACTGGACGCGCTCGGATCTCTTCCATCCTGTCGGTGACGGCTCGACTGCGCTGTACTACGAGAAGAACATGATCCAAGACGACTACAACGCAATGGCAAAATACATCCTCGACTTCACCGAGAAATACAATATGAGCTTCCCCGGTTGGGAACCCGAGCGCATGGCGAAGCTCGACGAGCTGTTCAAGGCTTACGCTGGTATCGACCACGAGAAGCTTTGGGCGAACCTCAAATACTTCCTTGAAGCCATCATGCCCACTTGCGAGGAATGCGATATCAAAATGGCGATCCACATGGACGATCCCCCTTGGGATATCTTCGGACTGCCCCGCCTGCTTATCAATGAGGAAAATATTGACCGCTTCCTGAAAATGGTCGATAATCCCTACAACTGCCTCACCCTCTGCTCAGGCAGCTTGGGCGCAGACCTGAATAACAATGTTGCGGACATCGTGCGCAAGCATTGCGACCGCATCGCATTTGCCCACATCCGCAATGTTAAGCACTTCCCCAATGGCGACTTCTCCGAAGCAAGCCACCGCGACTGCGACGGTGACACGGGCATTCTCGAAATTCTGAAAGCTTACCACGACTGCGGCTTTGAGGGCTACATTCGTCCCGACCATGGCCGTCACCTCTGGGGCGAAGGTCCTGGTACTGTCCGCCCCGGTTACGGACTTTACGACCGTGCGCTCGGCATCATGTATATGCTCGGCGTGTGGGATATGCTCGACAGACTGGATAATAAATAATTTGGAGGTAAATTACTATGAATCTTCCCATCAATATTGATTACAGCGGCAAAGTCGTTGTCGTTACTGGCGCGGGCGGTCTGATCTGTGGCGCTATGGCACGTGCATTCGCAATGAGCGGCGCAAAGGTCGCCGCACTTGATCTGAACGAAGATGCTGTCAAGAAGCTCGCAGACGAGCTCAAGGCAGAGGGTTACATCTGCGAGGGCTACAAGGCAAACGTTCTTGATCCCGAGGCACTTGAGCAGGTGCATCAGGCAGTTCTGGCTGACCTCGGTCCTTGCGATATCCTCGTCAACGGTGCAGGTGGCAACAATCCCCGCGCAACGACCGACAACGAGTATCAGCACGAAGCAAAAGAGGGCGGTAAGTCCTTCTTTGACCTTGAGCCGAACGGCGTTGACTTTGTTTTCAAGCTCAACTTCCAGGGCACGCTCCTGCCCACGCAGGCATTTGCTAAGGACATGGTCGCAAAGAAGCATGGTGTGATCCTGAACATCTCCTCCATGAACGCATACACCCCGCTCACCAAGATTCCCGCTTACTCTGCCGCAAAGGCTGGTATCTCCAACTTCACGCAGTGGCTGGCGACCCACTTCGCTGGCACGGGCATTCGCTGCAATGCGATCGCGCCTGGCTTCCTCGTTTCCGCGCAGAACAAGGCGCTCCTGTTCAATGAGGACGGCACGCCCACCGCACGCTCCGCAAAGATCCTCAACGGTACTCCCACGGGTCGCTTTGTGGATGCAGATGAGCTGCTCGGCGCTACGCTCTTCCTCTGTGACGACAAGGCAGCTTCCGCGATCACGGGCGTGGTTCTCCCCGTTGATGCAGGCTTCGCTGCTTACTCGGGCGTGTAATTCGATCAAAAACCCGACCTATGTTGCATAGGTCGGGTTTCCTTGTATATAGCGGTATATCGCATCATGCGTGCGAAAGCGCAGGAAAATAGAGCTTTTCGTGCGCGATCGATGCAAGTGTATCGCCCATGTAGAAGAAGCGGTAGTCATCTGCACCATCAAACTGTTCGATCGCAACGCATTCACGATCCTCGCCGTCGGGCGTGAATCCGAGATAGAACGGCTTATCGGTCGCAGGCAGGAACGGAAGAACTGTGCGCAAAGAAATATGTTTTTCCGAAATGATCTGCTTTAAGCAAACCGATGTATCCTCTTCTGAAAGGACAAGAAAGCAGTCAAGCGCAGGCAGGAAGAAAACATCCTCTCCATCCGCGGTGTAAAACATCTGCAACGCCCAGCCGTTTCTCTGCGAGAACGCACCGCAGGGCGCGCTATTGCGCGCGAGCTCACGATAGCGCGCCAGAAGCGCAGGATCTTTGCAAATCGGGAAACGTGCATCTTTTTCTCCCCCTGTCGGGACGCAGATGCGGGGACGGAATTGAACGCTTTCCGTAAAGCCAAGCTTGCGGTAGAACCCGACCGCACTTAAATTGCCGAACAGGTAGACGCCGTCGCAGGAATCGCGGTATTCATCGAGCACGCGCTCCATAAGTGTTCGCGCAAGTCCCCGATCACGATACGCTTCGTCGGTCATCACCGTGCCGAGCTGGATATAGCTTCGATTTTGTCCGTTTTGCAGGAATTCCATGCGATTGACGGATACATTTGAGACCATATTTCCCTGATCGAGTAGCGAGTACGGAATATAATCGCCTGTAAAATATCCATTTTTGACCCAGTTTTCAAAGTCAAAGAAAAACGTCTTTTGCGTGAGTGCGTTGAGCTTATGGCGCAAAGCATCTTCACGCATATAGTCTGAAACAAATTCCAAAAAAATCATCCCTTATTTGCTTCGACCAGATGGAGCATCGCCTGAAATTGCGTGGTGAGCATCTGACCGAGCTGTTCATTCGTAAAATGGCAGACGCCTGTTGCACACAGTGCGCCAACGCCAAAAGTATAGATCCACACATTCTCAAACAGAAGTTTCGCCTGTTCCTCGCTCAGGGAATGCTCCTCGCGAAGGCTTGCGATGCAAAGCTCCGCTTTCGAGCCGAGCATCTGAAATACATCGTCAAATGATGCAGCATTTCGATTCTCCTGCATATACAGAAGCTGAAAAAGCTTCGGCTCTTGCGCGCCAAAAAGTACCATCTGCATACCGACCTGCTTGAATGTGGGCATATCGGGGAATGCGTGAGAAGCAAAATTCTCAAACCGATGCATCGCCGCCTCGCGAACAGCATCCTGCACCTCTTCCATATTCTTAAAAACGGTGAAAATGGGGCGGGCAGAGCTTCCGAGCGCCGTGCCGAGGTCACGCGCAGTAAGTGCGTCGATGCCGCGCTTGGAAACGAGCTCCAATGCGGTGGAAACGATCTCTTCTCTGGTAAATTTAGGCTTTGGGGGCATGGTGTTTACTCCTTTTTACAATGTATAGATATATTTGCAGATATGGCAGGTGCGTCCTTGATACGCGCCCTCTCCATCAAATTGCTTTTGGAAGCCACAGCGTGCAAGCACTTTGCACGAAGCGAAATTTTCCGCAAGACATATGCCCATAATTTGTGCAATGCCAAGCTCGCGCAGGATCACGGGCAGAAATGCCGAAACTGCTTCCGTCGCATAGCCGCGTTTCGTATAGCGCGCGCCGATGTGGTAGCCGACTTCCCATTCGCCATCCTCTAGCGGGACTGCCTGCACATAGCCGATATTCGTCCCATCTTTCAAAAGCACGGGATAGACTAGCGGACCTTCGCCAGATGTGTAGCATCCCATAAGAAATGCGACTGTATCGGACGCATCTTCGAGCGTTTCAAACACTTCATCTGGTACAAAGCGGCGGTTATCTTCGTCAAGAGAGTTTTCATGCACCGCCTGCGCCATGTCAGGTGTAAAGCGGGTAATGATAAGACGATCCGTTTCAATTCTTTCCATATTCATCGCTCCTTGTAAATCACGATCTCGGGGTCTTCCCCATCTTTGCCATAACTGCTGATAAGCAGAAAATCCATGCCTACGGCAATGCCAAAACAACGTGGCATACCATTCACGATCCCCTCCACCTGATTACATAGGTAGATCATGAACTAAACGTTGCGCAACGATAGTTTTATATTAGCGCAGACCTTGCAATTTGTCAATAGAAACGAAAAAATTCAAGTATGCTCGGAAAGATATTTCAGAAATGCAGGCGTTTTCGACCAATACTGAATGCCCCAGTTGGCAAAGTCCCATTCCTGCATATAGCGGTTGCATTCGTAATCGATATAGTATAAGATCCCATCCTGCACGACAAAATTCGTTGGGAAATAGTCGATATTCCACCCCGCTGGGTAAAGAATACGGCACATTTTTTCGATTTGTGCGAAGAAATCGGGACACATTTTGTCATCGCGGACATAGTCAAATATGGTATCACCGTCGATGTATTCTTTCAGAATGCGCTCCGCATCCTGATCGACAGCCAAAAGTTTCGGCATAGGGATGCCAATGGTGCGAAGTGTTTCAAAATCACGAAGCTCGGATGCAAGCTTATCTCCGAAGGTATAATAACTGCACGGCTCATGGTGGATCTGCTTGAGCACGAATTTTTCCGTTCCGTCCGTCACAAGGTAGGAATACCCTCCCTTCCCTTTTCCGAGCAGACGAAGCACGCGGTAGGACTTTGATCCGATATGCATAATATCTTCCATAGGTATCCTCCTGTGATTTGATGTGCATATTATAGCAATATATCCCTGAAAATGCAATTCTATTTCGATTTGTGATGGGAAATTTTTGCAATTTGTGAATATAAACCAGAATCCGCCAAAACTATGGGAGCGATTTCGTTACACGATTTGCGTCGAAAAAATGAAAAAATAATTGCAAACTTTCGCTTTCCCTGTTATACTAAATGCGTATGGCTTAATATATACGCACGACAAATATAGGAGGTCTCCAAATGAGCTTTAGCAACATCATATCCCTGCTCGGTGGACTTGGTGCATTTCTTTTCGGTATGGATTACATGGGCGATGGCTTGCAGAGCGTCGCAGGTTCTCGCATGAAGGATCTGCTCGAAAAGCTGACCCGCAACCCCATTCTCGGCTTTTTGCTGGGTGTGTTCGTAACGGCTGTCATCCAGTCGTCCTCGGCAACGACCGTCATGGTCATGGGCTTTATCAACGCGGGGATCATGGATCTTGCGCAGGCAACAGGCGTTATTTTCGGTGCAAACATCGGTACGACCGTAACGAGCGTCCTCATTGCGCTCGATGTTTCGGGTATTGCTCCGTTCTGCTTGTTCATCGGTGCTTTTCTTCTGCTCTACTCGAAAAAGAAGAAATATAAGCACATCGGTCAGATCATTCTCGGCTTTGGTATGCTCTTTCAGGGTCTGCACACCATGTCAAGCGCGATGAAGCCGCTTCAGGATGTCGCATGGTTTCAAGACTTCATTATGAATGCGAAGAACCCCGTGCTCGGCATTTTGGTCGGTGCGGCGCTTTGCGCAGTGATCCAGAGCTCGTCGGCAGCGGTCGGTATCGTGCAGACGCTTGCGGCTCAGGGGCTGATGCCGCTGTATTTTGCATCGTTCCTTGTATGCGGCATCAACATCGGTTCGGCAATGCCGACCATTCTTGCTTCCATGAATGCGCGCAACGGCGCAAAGCGCGCTTCGATCATCTATCTGATCAATAACCTCGTCGGCGCGATCATCATGACCGCCGTGACGCTTCTTTTCCCGTATACGGATTTCATCGAATCCATCGTCGCTGAGCCAGCATTTCAGGTTTCGGTCATTCACATCATTTTCAAGGTCGTTTCCGCGGCAGTCCTGCTTCCGTGCACGAACGGCGTTGTCAAGCTGACCTATCTTGTCATTCCCAAGCAGAAGCACGAAGATGCGTGCCGTCTGGAATATATCGACGTGAATCTTGCAGGTTCGCCGAGCGTTACCATGCTCCAGATCCGCAACGAAGTTGACCGCATGGCAAAGATCGTGCGCGAAAACATCAACATTTCCATGGATGCGCTTCTCAATGGCAATGTTGCCAATGCGAAAAAGATCGAAGATAACGAAGCTGTGATCGATTATCTGACCGACGCGATCAGCGATTACCTCGTCAAGCTCAATGTGCACGAAATGAGCGACAAGGAAGCGGCATACGTCCAGCACGTATTCCAGGCGCTTGGCGACCTCGAGCGCATCGGCGACTACGCAGAAAACCTGCAACATCAGACTGAGCGGCAGGCAGAGAAGAATTATCGCTATTCCGAAAGTGCCATGGCAGAACTGCGCCAGATCTATCTTGATGCAAGCGCCCTCTTTGATGATGCGGTCGCGGCATTCTACGAGCAGAACCTCGGCATCGACGCGCTCAAGCGCATGGCAAAACTCCAGCGCAAGATCCGCAAGGAAACCAAGGAATCGAAAGCAAATCACATGGAGCGCCTGCGTCAGGGCGCATGCGGTGTGGAAGCGGGCATTATTTTCGGGGAGATCCTTAACTGCCTGAACCGTATCGGTGGCCACGCCATCAACATCGCAGAAGCCGCAACTGCTCCGCAGGAACAGTAAAATTTACGATCAACGGGTGCTGTTTTTCAGCGCCCGTTGCTTTTTTCAGAGGATGCAAAAAATAAATGGAAAATATTTCAAAAAAGGGTTGACACTTCTCCAATACGGTGCTATCATACTTGTAAATTATGAAAGAAAGGAGCTAAGCAAAATGTTCAATACCACCATCATTTCCATCATCAGAACCAGAAGCGCGGCTCCGATTGTCTTTCTGCGGGTAAAATAACCCCATTCACAGGCATATCATGGGCGCAGGCTTCGGTCTGCGCCCTTTTTGCGCGCCATTTTCATAAACACAAGTGTCTTTCCGATGCGGCTTGCTCACGGGTTTGCCTCGGAATGAACGATAAAGAAACGGAGAGAGGTAATTATGCAATCGAATGAAGCATCTACCCTGCGGAGGGAAAAGCTTTCCCTCCTGTACCGCTTTCTCAAAGGAGCAAAGCGGTACTTCGCGATCACAATCATTGCAACAGGCGTGACCGCACTTGCCGATATGATACAGCCGCAGATCATTCGTGCAACGCTTGACTGTGCGATCGGTGGAAAAGAAGGCGATTTCCCTGCATTCGTGTACGATCTTGTCGATTCTATTGGTGGATTTTCCTACCTTGGAGAGCACCTTTGGATCATGGCGCTTGCGGTGCTCCTTGTGTCGTTCGTTCAGGTGTTTTCGCAGTATGCATTCCGCGTGTACAATACCAAAGCATCGGAAACGCTTGTTAAAACGATGCGCGACAGCCTTTTTACCCACATTTCGCATCTACCCTTTTCGTGGCATATGCAAAACAAGACAGGCGACATCATTCAGCGCTGCACCTCGGACATTGAAACGACGAAGAATTTCCTTTCCGAGCAGCTTACATCCATTTTCCGCATCGTCGTGCTGCTCGTGTTCTCCATCTCGTTCATGCTCTCGATGCACCCGATGCTGACCCTTGTCGCGCTCCTCCCCACCCCGCTCGTTCTGCTCTACTCGCTTCAATTTCACCAAAAGATCCACGCGGGCTTTACGGATTGCGACGAAAACGAGGGTCGCCTTTCCGCAATGGCGCAGGAAAATCTAACAGGTGTGCGCGTTGTGCGCGCATTTGGCAGAGAACGCGCAGAAATCGACAAATTTGATCAGCAAAATAACCATTTCACTTCCCTTTGGGAAAAAATGGCGAAGATCATGTCCCGCTTCTGGAGCGTTTCGGATGCACTCGTTGGCATTCAGGTGATGCTCGTGATCGTTTTCGGCGCATATTTCTGCGTCAAGGGCGAGTTGACTGAGGGCGCGTATATCGCATTCATTTCCTACAATTCTCAGCTCGTCTGGCCCATCCGCCAGCTTGGACGCATGATCTCGGAACTAAGCAAGGCAGGCGTTTCCATCGACCGCGTGTTCTATATCATGAATTCCCCTGTTGAATGCGACGAGCCCGACGCGACCGATGCACCGATGGATGGAGATATCTGCTTCGAGCACGTGAATTTCAGCTACGAAAACGCACCGCAGATGCTCCATGATATCAATTTCACCATGAAAGCAGGCACAACGCTCGGTATCCTCGGTGGTACAGGCAGCGGAAAATCGACCCTCATGCTCCTGCTCGATAAGCTGTATCTGCTTGGCGCAAATGATGGCAGGATCACCATCGGCGGTACAGACATCCGTAAGATCCGCACCAAGCACTTACGCCGCAATATCGGCATGGTGCTCCAAGAGCCGTTCCTCTTCTCACGCACCATCGCAGAAAACATCGGTATCGCTTCCCCTGTTTTGGATATGGAAGCAGTTCGTGCCGCGGCAGAAGCGGCGGCGCTTGATGAGACCATTACATCTTTTACACAGGGATATGAAACGGTCGTCGGTGAGCGCGGTGTGACGCTCTCGGGTGGACAGAAACAGCGCGCCGCCATCGCCAGAATGCTCACGCAGGATGTTCCCATTATGATCTTTGACGATTCGCTCTCCGCCGTTGACACGCAGACGGATGCCAAGATCCGCCATGCGATCTCCCAGCGGTTCGGCAAGGCAAGCGTCATTCTCATCTCCCACCGCATCACGACACTTTCTGCCGCTGACCAGATCATCGTGCTCGATCGTGGACGCATCGCGGAGATGGGCACACATGATGCACTGAAGCAAGCAGGCGGCATTTATCAAAAGATCTATGAGACGCAAAGTGGCTCCAAGGAGGTGAGCGTATAATGGAAAAAGAAACCAAAACGCATCTGAAATACTTCGGAATCGGAAAGATCCTTCCCTTTCTGACCGAAGTACGCAAGCTCATTGCGATCATGGTGGTGCTCGGACTTTTCACCAGCGTGATCGACATTCTGCTCCCACAGTTTCAGAAATATGCACTCGATCATTTTATCGGAAAAGGTACATTTGATACAGTCATTCTCTTCGTGATCGCATATCTTGTGACCATTCTGATACAGTCCCTCTGCACCTATATTTCCTGTTCCCTTGCAACCATTGTCGAAGTGCGCGTTAACAAGAGATTGCGTCAGCGTGGCTTTGAGCACCTGCAAACGCTCTCGTTTTCCTACTTCAATCAAAATAGCGTCGGCTACATCCATGCACGCCTCATGAGCGATACCTCCCGCATCGGCTCACTCGTGAGCTGGACGCTCATGGATGGCACGTGGCGCATCACCTATCTTGTCGGCGTGGTCATTGTGATGTTCGCAATGAACGCAAAGCTGACGCTTATGGTGCTTTCGATCATTCCTGTGATCCTGATTCTGTTCATTCTGTTCCAGAAGAAGCTCATTCATATCAACCGCGAGGTGCGCGAGATCAACTCCCGCATCACGAGCAATTTCAATGAGGGCATCACAGGCGCAAAAACGGTCAAATCTCTCGCGATCGAAGAAAAAATGGAAAAGCGCTTCACGGATGAAACAGAGAATATGCGCAAAAAGAGCGTTCATGCATCGCATCTGCGTGGTGCATTCAGCGGAACGGTCAACCTCGCTTCGAGCGTGGCACTTGCCATCATTCTTTGGAAAGGTGGCTATATCGCGCGCGATGAGATCGGCACGTTCTCCGTATTCATGTCCTATGCGCAGGGCATGATGGATCCGCTCCGCTGGATCGTGGATATTGTATCCGACCTCATTGTGACGCAGGTCAATATTGAGCGCTTTACAAATCTGCTTGCGGTGCAGTCCGATGTCGTGGATACGCCCGAAGTCATCGAGAAATATGGCGACAGCCTTAACCCCAAGAAAGAGAATTGGGAAGAGCTCAAGGGCGACATCGAATTTCAGGACGTTACGTTCCAGTACCCCGATGGCGACGAGACTGTGCTCGAGCATTTCTCGCTGAAGATCCCCTTTGGCACGCACCTCGCCATTGTTGGTGAGACGGGCGCGGGCAAATCCACGCTTGTCAACCTCGTCTGCCGTTTCTACGAGCCGACACAGGGCAAAGTGCTGATTGATGGACGCGATGCACGTGAGCGCTCCCAACTCTGGATGCACTCCTCGATCGGATACGTCCTGCAAACGCCACACCTGTTCTCGGGTACGATCCGCGAGAATCTTCAAATGGGCAATCCCGATGCGACCGAGGAGCAGATGCTTGCCGCCATCCGCGCCGTTTCTGCGGAGGAAGTGATCGCGCATCTGGAAAAAGGGCTTGATACAGATGTTGGCGAGGGTGGCGATCTACTTTCGACGGGTGAAAAACAGCTCATTTCCTTTGCACGTGCCGTCCTTGCTGATCCGAAGATCCTCATTCTCGACGAAGCAACTGCGTCCGTCGATACCATCACAGAAGCAAAGATCCAAGCAGCTATGGAGGGCGTGACCGAGGGCAGGACCTCGCTTATGATCGCGCACCGCCTCTCTACCGTGCGCAATGCAGACCTTATCCTTGTTGTCCGCAACGGCAAGATCGTCGAACAGGGCACGCATTCGGAGCTTCTTGCGAAAAAAGGCTACTATTTCGAACTTTACACAAGACAGTACGAGGATGAAGCGACCGCCGAGATCCTTGCATAATTTCATTCCGCCGATGCAATGCATCGGCGGAAATTTTATCCTTTTCTTGACTTTCTCGGTGATACATTTTATACTATAAGAAATGAAAATAAGGAGCGAAATCAACTTGAAACGGAATTTTTCACGTATTTCTGTGCTTATCCTGATCGCGATTTTACTATTTTCTAGCATTCCTTTTGCATCCGCAGAAACTGCAAAGGATGTTACGATCCTCTTTACGCACGATCTTCACTCGCACTTTCTCCCCTCGGTAAGCGAAAGCGGGGAATACGGCGGCTATGCGCGCCTTGCGACGCTCATCCGTGAGCAGCGCGCGCTGGATGAAAACGCACTTTTGCTCGACGGTGGCGACTTCTCCATGGGTTCGCTATTTCAGACGGCGTATACGACCTCTGCGCTCGAACTGCGGATGCTCGGTGCTATGGGGTACGATGCAACGACGTTCGGCAATCACGAATTTGACTATCTTCCAGAGGGACTTTCCTCGATGCTCCGCGCGGCGGTCGCAAGTGGTGAACCGCTCCCCGCGCTCGTGGATGCAAACTACCTCCCCCCTGCCGATGCTACGGATGTTTGGGATGCGCTGAATGCATATGGCGTGCAAAAATACATCCTTTTGGAGCGTGGCGGTGTCTATTTTGCGATTTTCGGTCTTACGGGCTATGATTCCGATGACTGCGCACCGAATTCAGGCATGATCCTCGAAGAACCCGCCGCTGTTGCACGCGCCATCGTGGACGAAGCAACTGCCGCGTGCCTTGCGCAGTACGGTGTAGAACCGATCGTGATCGCCCTCTCGCACAGCGGCACGGATAACGGCAAGGGCGAAGACTACGAGCTTGCCAAAAAGGTGGATGGCATCGATGTCATCATCTCCGCACACACCCACACCGAGCTGAAAGAGCCCATCATGGTAAACGGAACGTGCATCGTTTCTGCGGGCGAATACGGAAAGAATCTCGGCGTTTTGAAGCTTTCCTGCACCGATCATGGCGTTAGCGTGCGCAGTTATGAGCTGCTTCGCGTGGATGAAACCGTTGCCGAGGATGCGGAAATTGCGGCGCTCGTGGAAAATTACAAAGAAGAGGTCGAAAAGAACTATCTTTCAGACTACGGCATGGAATTTGACGAAGTTCTTCTTAATAACCCCTATTCGTTTGAAAGCGTTCGCGATGTCTATGCGACACAGCACGAATCTCCCCTGGGCGATCTGTTTTCCGATGCCTACAAATGGGCAGTTGAGGAGATCACAGGCGAAACCGTCGATGTTGCACTCACCGCTTCGGGTGTGATCCGCGAGAGCATCCCGCTCGGAAATGTGACCGTTTCCGATATTTTCAATTCGGCATCCCTCGGCGTTGGAACTGAGGGCGAGCTTGTTTTGGTATACCTTACGGGCGAGGATCTGAAAACGGCGCTTGAAGTGGACGCATCTGTCTATCCGCTGATGAACGCCGCTCAGCTTTTCTGCTCTGGTGTCGAATATTCCTTTAATACGAGCCGCATGATCTTCAACAAAGTCGATCACGCGATGCTTCAAAATGCTGACGGTACGCTCTCTGAGATCGAGGACGAGAAACTTTACCGCGTCACCTGCGGAATGTATATCGGACAGATGCTCGGAAGCGTGAAAGATACCTCATTCGGGCTTATCAGCATCACGCCCCGCACCGAAAATGGCGAACCGATCGCCGCAAACGAACTTGTGAACTATGTCGTGCATGATGAAAGCGGAACTGCTGTTAAGGAATGGTATGCGATCGCCTCTTATCTTCAGCAGATGGGCGGCACGATGGATGCAAAATACGCATCGACCGACGGACGAAAGACCGTTTATTCCAGTTTGAACCCTGTGAAGCTCTTCTCCAATGCCAATATCTTTACGCATATTGCACTTCGTGCGGTGCTTGTTCTGGTAGCTGTCATCGCTCTTGTTGCAGCTATTGTGCATAAAAAGAAAGCGAAGCGAAATGGATAAACAAGAACTTCTTCAGCGTGTATTCGGCTATACCTTCTTCCGCGCGGGGCAGGAAGCGCTGATCGACGGCGTTTTGGCAGGGCGCGATGTATTTGGCATCATGCCGACAGGTGGCGGAAAGAGTATGTGCTATCAGCTTCCTGCGCTGATGCTTTCAGGTGTTACGCTTGTCGTATCTCCGCTGATCTCTCTCATGCGCGATCAGGTGCTCGCGCTCAAAGCATCGGGCATACCCGCCGCATATATCAATAGCAGTTTAAGTTCTGCGCAGATGCGCTCCGTTTTTCGGAATCTGCGCGCTGGACAGTATAAGATCGTATACGTCGCTCCCGAGCGGCTCGACAGCGAGGGATTCTGGGACGCTGTGAGTGGAATCCGCATTCCATTTATCGCCGTGGACGAAGCCCATTGCATCTCGCAATGGGGGCAGGATTTTCGCCCAAGCTATCTTCGCATCGTGCAATTTATTGAGCGCTTCCCTGTTCGTCCGACCGTTGGTGCATTTACCGCAACTGCAACCGAGCAGGTTCGCGAGGATATTGAACGCATTTTGAAGCTGAAAGACCCTGTGCGTACCGTCACAGGGTTTGATAGACCGAATCTCTTCTTCGATGTTTTGCACCCCAAGGACAAGCGCGACGAACTGCTGATGTGCCTTGCACGCGAAAAGCAGAAAAGTGGCATCATTTACTGCGCCACGCGTAAAAATGTGGAAAGCATCCATGCATTTCTCATCGAGCATGGCTATCGCGCCACACGCTACCATGCAGGACTTGACGAAGAAGAGCGCACAGAGAATCAGGAGGACTTCCTCTACGACCGCAAAACGGTAATGGTCGCGACCAATGCATTCGGAATGGGCATTGACAAATCGAATGTTGGCTACGTGATCCACTACAATATGCCCAAAAGTATCGAAGCATATTATCAGGAAGCAGGCAGAGCGGGGCGCGACGGAAGCGAAGCGGACTGCATCCTGCTATTTAGCAAGGGCGATATATCGACTGCACGCTATATGATCGAGAATCAGTCCGATAACGAGGAGATGGACGATGCCCAGCGCGAACTTGTTCGCGCGCAGGAATATGCTAGGCTCGATGCGATGACCGACTATTGCAGCGAAACGCGCTGCTTACGTGGACACATTCTCGAATACTTCGGGCAAAATCACCCCGAGGTCTGCGGCAACTGCGGCACGTGCAAAGGCGAATTCGTCGAAAAGGACATCACGCGAGAAGCGCAAATGATCCTCTCGTGCGTCAAGCGCGTGCATACGCAACTTGGATATTACGTCGGTCAGACGATGATCGTACATATTCTCGCAGGTGGACATGATAAGGAAATTCTCACGCACGCGCTCGATTCCCTAAGCACCTACGGTTTGATGAAGAAAACGCCCCGCTCCGAGATCCGCGATATGATCGATAAGCTGATATCTGACGGCTACCTGCGCCAGGAGCACGAGCATAAAACCCTACAGCTCACCGAATCGAGCCGCGAGATCCTCTACCACGGCAAAAAAGCAACACTATTTATCCGCAAGGAAGAGATAAAAGAATATATAAACAGAAATAAGACCGTCCTTACTGAGCAAGAAAGTAATCTTTATGATAAACTGCATTCTCTTCGCAAAGAAATTGCACAAAAAAACCATATCCCACCTGTTACTCTTTTCTCGGATGCTACACTATATAAGATTGCAAAAATAGCGCCAAAAACGCAAACCGAATTTCGGCGCATTTCTGGCGTTGGTGAACTGAAATCTGCATGGTATGCAGAAGAATTCATCGCTTGCATCCGTGCTTTTGAGGACGAAACGTGATTTATAGCAAAAATGAAGTCAGGCAAAATTTGCCTGACTTCATTATTTTATTCGCTTTATTGACCATAATAGGCATTTTTTCCGTGCTTTCGCAGGTAATGCTTGTCAAGAAGTTCCTTTTGCATCGATGTGATGCTTGGGGAGAGTTGCTCCGTGTGGAATGCCATGCACGCAAGCTCTTCGAGGACGACGGAATTATGCACCGCATTCATCGGGTCTGTGCCCCATGTAAATGGTCCATGCGAATGGACTAAAACCGCGGGGACATCATCGGCAGATCGGTCGCGGAACGTCTCAACGATCACATTTCCCGTCTCGCGCTCATATTCGCCCGCGATCTCTTCTGGACGCATACGCCGCGTGCAGGGGATCTCACCGTAGAAATAGTCGCCATGGGTCGTGCCATACGCGGGAATGGCGCGTCCAGCCTGCGCCCATGCGGTCGCCCAGCGGGAATGCGTGTGCACGATGCCACCGATACTCGGGAATGCATTGTAAAGGGCAACATGGGTCGCCGTGTCGGAGGACGGCTTCCACTTCCCTTCTACACGTGCACCCGTTTCAAGCGATACAACGACCATGTCTTCGGGTGTCATTTCTTCATACGAAACGCCCGAGGGCTTGATGACCATAAGTCCACTTGCGCGATCCACGCCAGAAACATTCCCCCACGTGAATGTGACAAGTCCGTACTTGGGAAGAAGCAGATTGGCTTCGCAAACCTGTTTTTTCAGTTCTTCAAGCATAGTTTCTCCTTATAGTAGCGAAACAGCCACTTTTTCGACGTTCAGAAGCTTCTGGAAGCGCGCAATATAGCGCGCAAAGCCATCCACATCCGTCTGCAAAGGCGCAAAAGTCACGCTTTTCGCATCTGCAAAGACCCGGTCACGCAGGAAATCTTCAAGATCTTCCCCCTCACGACGATCACGCATAAACGCGGCAAGTAGCGCCATGCCGTATGGACCTCCCTCACCTGCGGTTTCCGTGCACGTGACCGAGGTGTTGCACGCCGCGGCAAGGAAACGCTGACCGACGACAGGTGTTTTGAACAGACCGCCGTGACCAGTCAAAGAGTCGATGACGACGTTTTCCCGCGCGAGGATGTCCATGCCGATCTTGAGCGTCGCCATGGTGGAATATAGCGTCGCGCGGAAGAAATTTGCAAGGGTAAATCGGCTTTCAGGGGTGCGAACGACCATAGGTCTTCCCTCGTCAAGATGGGTCACGCCCTCGCCTGCCAGATAATTGCAGACGGTTATGCCACCGCAGTCTGCATCCCCCAAAAGGGCTGATTCATAGAGCTTCGTGTAGAGCTCACCTGTCGAGGGCTCTGCGCCAAAAAGTGCGACTGCTTCCTTTAGCACGCCGACCCACGCATTAGAATCGTTCGTGCAGTTATTGCAATGCACCATGGCAACAGGTCTGCCCGTTGGCGTGGTGACGATATCGATCTCTTCATGCACCGATGGCAATGGTTTTTCAAGCACGACCATGGAGAAGATCGATGTTCCAGCGGAGACATTGCCCGTGCGGGGCGCGACTGCGTTGGTCGCGACCATGCCCGTTCCCGCATCACCCTCCGCGGGCGCAAAGGGAATGCCCGCAGGCAGGATACCGCCAAGCAGATCACTTCCCGACTGGGTAAGGCATCCCGCTTCTTCACCCGCAGTAAGCACGCGCGGAAGAAGATCGGCAAGCTTCCACCCGAGTGCGTGCGGAGCGATCAGGGCATCAAATTTTTCCATCATCTGCGCATCGTATGTCTTTGTTTCGCAATCGATTGGGAACATACCCGATGCTTCGCCGATGCCGACTGCATTCACGCCCGTAAGCTTATAGTGGACATAGCCAGCGAGGGTCGTGATATGCGCGATTTTGGAAACATGAGATTCGCCATTTAAGACCGCCTGATACAGATGGGCGATCGACCAGCGCTGTGGGATGTTGAATGCGAAGCACTCCGTCAGCACCGCAGATGATTGCGCAGTAATGGTATTTTGCCACGTGCGGAACGGCACGAGCAGATTCCAGTCCTTGTCGAATGCAAGGTAGCCATGCATCATGGCAGAAATGCCTATGGATGCGATATTCTCGCAATTTTGAATATCAGAGAGGGCTGTTTTCAGCCCTCTCCAAACCTCATTAAGATCATATGTCCAAATTCCGTTTTCATAGCTACTTTTCCATGTGAAATCACCGCTTGAAACGGGGACAAACTGCTCATCGATGGCGACCGCTTTGATGCGGGTCGATCCAAGCTCGATGCCGAGGCTCAGCTTACCCATTGCTTAGCCCCAAGGATTCTCGGTCGCATAAGGCAGGGACTTCGGCTGATTGTATGCGATGTCCGCAACGCCGAGGTACTTGAACACTTCATAAAGTGCCTTGCCGTAGTGACCGAATGCAACCGCGCCGTGGTGCGGATAGCGCTTCTGCACGAGCACATGGCGATAGAAGCGACCCATTTCGGGGATCGCGAAGATACCGATGCCACCAAAGGAGCGCGTCGCAACAGGAAGCACCTCGCCCTGTGCGATGTACGAGCGCAGAACGCCGTCGCTATCGCATTGCAGGCGGTAGAACGTGATGTCCGAAGCGGCAATGTCGCCCTCAAGCGTGCCACGGGTGAAATCGGGATCAGAACCAGCGGGCTCGAGCAAACGGTGCTGAATGAGCTGATACTTCACGCCGCAACCGTCGCACATCTTGCACGAGGGCGTGTTACCGCAATGGAAGCCCATGAAGGTATCCTTGATGTCGTAGTTGAACTTCCCAGCAATATCCTCATCATAGATGTATTTGGGAACGGAGTTATTGATATCGAGCAGGGTAACCGCATCCTGCGAGATGCAAGCGCCGATGTATTCGCTCACTGCGCCGTAGATATCGACCTCGCAAGCGACAGGGATGCCGCGGGAAGCAAGGCGGGAATTGACGTAGCAGGGCTCGAAGCCGAATGTTTCGGGGAATGCAGGCCAGCACTTGTCTGCAAATACGACATACTCACGTGCACCCTTGTGGTTCTCTGCCCAATCGAGCAGGGTCAGCTCAAACTGCGCCATGCGCTCGAGCATATCGGGATAGATCTTGCCGTTCATCTCGCTCTGCATATCAGCGATCACTTCGGGAATGCGGGCATCCTTTGCGTGTGCCTTGTAGGAAACGAGCAGATCGAGCTCAGAGTTTTCCTCGACCTCGATGCCGAGCTCATACAGACCCTTGATGGGTGCATTGCAAGCGAAGAAATCCTGCGGACGCGGGCCGAACGTGATGACTTTAAGATTCTTCACGCCGATGATCGCGCGGGCAATGGGAACGAACTCGCGGATCATATCCGCGCACTCCTCAGCGGTGCCGACAGGATACTCAGGGATGTATGCCTTGAGGTGGCGCATTCCGAGGTTATAGGAGCAGTTGAGCATACCGCAGTATGCGTCGCCACGACCATTGATGAGGTCGCCGTCGCCCTCTGCCGCGGCAATGTACATGGTCGGACCATCAAAATGCTTGCAAAGGAGCGTCTCGGGCGTTTCAGGACCAAAGTTACCGAGGAAAACAACAAGGGCATTACAACCAGCGTTCTTCACATCCTCGACAGCCTTCAGCGCGTCGTGCTCATTTTCGACGGTGATGGGGCACTCATACAGACCCTCACCGTATGCCGCAACGATGTTCTGGCGGCGCTTGGTGGAAAGTGCAATGGGGAAGCAGTCGCGGGAAACGGCAATGATGCCAAGCTTGACTTCAGGAATGTTCGTCATAATGTATTTCTCCTTTTTATCAAATCAGATTTGCAATATCGATATTTTCGCCCTTTAAGCCGATATGTGCGCCCTGCGCGGCTTCAGAGGTCTCAGGATGCGCAAGCAGCCATTTATTACGTGCCCAGAGGAGCTTATCTTCGCTGGAGAGGTCGGTAAAGCGAGGTTTGTCGGTATTCGTGCCCATGGGAAGCGCGACCATGACGCGGAAGCCCTTTGCGCTGTCGGTGTGGCACGGTGCATAGTGAAGTGTGGTCGCGTAGACTTCAACGAGCACGCCTGCGGGAACACGGAATGCCTTGACCCAAGCCGTATCGAGCACGCCATCGACGATCTCCTCCTGCTTTGCGAGCAGAAGAATGAAATCTTCCGTGCCGAGGTTGAACTCGCTGTCGCGGTGATACTCCAAGCAATTCAGGCGCGTATTGTGGCCATTGCACCAACCAAGCTGCACGGGCATACCGCCATAGCAATGCTCTGAAATCTCGACCATAGCAGGAAGCTCCTGAAGTGGCTCGTACTCGGGCACATAGTCAACGCCCACTCCCTGCGGTGCATCCTGTAGGACTGCAAGAAGTTCATTGACCGTTTCCTGCATGCCGTCTACGATTTGACCGTAACGCTTGAATTCGGGATCAAAAACAGAATAGATCTGCATATGCACAACTCCTTATCTTTTTTTACGTATCCAGTATAGCGCATCCCGAAAGATTTTTCTAGTACAAATCGGCTTGTTTATTATACTTTTTTGACATTTATAAGAAATCGGCATTTTCGCCAGTTTTGTGCATTGCAGTTTGTGGAATATGATAAACCCACGGAAATTCGTTCGATTTCCGTGGGTTTTGAGGTCTATTTCTGAAAAAACTTATGCATTAGCGTTAGACTTTCTTCTTTTGTATAAAAGCGCTCGACGGAATGCAGGCTATGGCGCACGGTCGTCATCTCCAGTCGGCGTTTTTGCGTGTATTTTCGATACTCCTCAGGGGTCATGCCATACTGTTTCTTAAATTCGCGGGAAAAATAGCGGTAATCAGAAAAACCAGATCCCAAACAAACATCCAAAAGGCGCTTTTCGCCAGATGCGATCAGCTTGCAGGCGCAGTTAAAGCGGACAGACGTGACGTAATCCTGAAAATTCTGGTTCATCGTATCTTTAATAAAGCGGGAAAGATAGCTGACCGAGCACCCCTCTGCTTCCGCAAAATCGGCAAGACGGATCTTGTGCATATAGTTTTCGTCCACGAACGCGATCAGGCGCAGAAGACGATCATTTCGTTTGCCCAGACTTGCCGCTTCCTCGCTCGTGAGCGTATGCGAGGGCATCGCTTCCAGCAATCGGGACAAAATCAGCATACTTTGACCGATACAAAAAAGCTCATAGTTCTCCTTTTGCGCCCAATATGCGCGCATGATATCAGAAAGCGCATCCTTAATAGAAGCAAAATCTGTCAAAGAAAAATTCTCATCGACAATATGGCTGTCCAATCGGATGGCACGAAGCTTCGGCAATATCGCTTCCGATATCTGCAAGCACAGAAATGTCGTGCTTTGTCCGTCTTTGTGGAATTCATGTGGCTCATTCGGACTAAACAGCACTATCTGCCCCTCGTGCACGGTAAAGCGGCTCTGCCCGCAAGTGACGCTGAGCGGCGCATCGAGCACCCAGATCAGCTCCCATTCAGGGTGGACGTGCGAGGTGCGGTAATCTACGGTGTCAAAGAAGATGCTCAGTCCCTCGATCTGCCGATACTGTATGATCTCAAGCTCGTTCATTTTCTCGCCCCCCTTTGGATTCATAATATATCATTTTTCGTGGAATCGATCGGACTATTTCACCTTGGTTTTGTAAAGTGTCACGCAGAAGCGACAGCCGCATTGCGGAAGATTCATGGCAGAGATCGTACCGTTGCAGGTCGCGAGGATCTTTTTGACAAGGGCAAGCCCAAGACCGTTCCCCTCTTCCTTGTGGGAGCTGTCTGCCTGATAGAATTTGTCAAAAATATGCTTCTGCGCTTCCTCTGTGATGCCCTCACCGCTGTCATCAATAGTAAAGCGGATGTAAGAATCGCATTCATGTAAACGAATGCGGACAAGCCCGCCCTGCGGATCGAATTTGATCGCATTTCCGATCAGGTTATCCCATACGTGGCGCATGAGCATCTCATTTCCCGTGAATGCAACGGTTTGCATCTCCACATCGAATTCGATATCCTTTTTCTCCCACGCGGGCTCGAGAGCAACGATCGACTGGCGGATCTGCTCGTCCAGACGGTAGACCGTCTGGTTTGTCGGAATCGACTGGTTTTCAATTTTTGATAAAAGCAGGATGCTTCCGACAAGCGAGGAAAGCCGTTCGGTATTATAGAGGATCTTTTCTACATACCGCTGCTGTTCCTCGCTCAGCTCTCCGCTTTGCAGAAGCGTCGAATACCCCTCGATGGCATTGATGGGCGTCTTAAATTCGTGCGATACATTCGAGACGAAATCCGTTTGCAATATCTCCGTTGCCGCGATCTCGTGCACCATGAGATTAAAGCCTGAGTAAATTTCTTTGATCTCTTTTGTATATGACGACTTTAGCGGGAGCTGAACGGTGAAATCGCCATCCGCAACTTTCTCCATTGCGTGTCCGAGATCTTCGATCGGCTTAAAAAAGAGCTTGGAAAGTGCGCTTGTGACGAGGATACCGACCGCAAGGCTGATCACCGCGACCTCGATGACCATCGGCAACGCACGTGGCTCAAGGATCACATCATAAAGGATGAGATTCGTAATGACCGCAATGATGATACTTGCAATGATCTCCGCTGTTACGAGCGCGACCAGACGAAACCGCAGACCGAACGGATTTTTCTGCGTGCGTACAAGGTCAAAAGCCTCGCGTGTTTTCATGATCGCACCACCTTATACCCCACCCCGCGCATGGTCACGATCTTAAAATCGGTATTATCGCGGAAGCGCTCGCGCAAACGCCCGATATGGACATCGACGGTATGGGTATCGCTCCCCGAATCGTAGCCCCAGATCTCATCCATGAGCTGCTGACGCGTAAAGATGCGCCCGGGGTAGGATGCCATTTTGTAGAGGAGCATGAACTCTTTCTGAGGAAGAATGACAGATTCCGTCGGTGTCGTTACCGTGAGCGAATCGCACTCCATGACGGTGCTACCGATCACTTGACGGCGGTCGTTGATCATCTGCGCACGGCGAAGCAGGGCTTGCACGCGCAGGATCATCTCGTTGACGTTTACTGGCTTTACCATGTAGTCATCGCTACCTGAGAGGAAGCCGTTTCGCATATCGTCAAAGGCATCCTTGGCAGTTATCATCAAAACAGGCGTGGTATTGCCCGATTCACGAAGCTGACGAACAAAGGTATACCCGTCCATAACTGGCATCATGATATCCGAAATCACAAGATCGACATAGCTAGAGAGCATGATATCAAGTGCTTCCTGCCCATTTGCCGCACCGACTACGGCATATCCATTTTTTGTAAGCACGTGCGAAAATAGCTGGCGTAGCTCACGATCATCCTCAGCGATCAGTATTTTAAGCATTCTGATCCCCCTTTCAAAAGGTTATCCTTATTATAATGAAAAACGACTGCCTTGTAAACCATTTTCAATAACAAATCAATCACCGATACTTTATCGCAGGTTTTTCAACTGTCCATGAACTAAAGTTCAACAATTCTTGACATTCAGTTGACGATCATTTGAAAGTTCTTTTGTAAAATCAGGCATATTTGGTAAAAGGAGGGAAATCAGCACATGAAGCAAACGCCTGTCAAAACCATCTACTATACCGATGCACGAAATGACGAATTTTCGACTGCGGTCATAACACCAAAGCCCATTGATGAGCACTGGGACTATGCGCCCGACACGCGCGCGTGGAAATGGAAGCATTTTTTTGCATATCGCATCTGCGCGACCCCGATTGCGTGGCTTTATACAAAGCTCACGCTCTTCCACACGGTGCGCAATCGCCGTGTCCTGCGTCAGGCGAAAGGAACAGGCTATTTTGTATACGGCAATCACACGCAGGAAATTGCGGATGCATTCATTCCGACGATCGCGCTGTTTCCGCGCGAAGTTTCCGTGATCGTGCATCCCAATAACGTATCTATGCCTTTTCTCGGGCGGATCACACCGTATTTAGGTGCGCTTCCCCTGCCATCGAATATGAAAGCCATGCGCAATTTTCTCGACGCGATCAAGCTTCGCATCCATCAGAAGCACGCGATCATGATCTATCCCGAAGCACATATTTGGCCTTTTTATACGGGTATCCGAAGCTTTCCTGCGACCTCAATGAAATACCCCGCGGAGCTTGGCGTGCCATCATTTGCGATGACGACGACCTACCGCCGTCTTCCCTTTCGCGCAAAACCGCGCGCTGTGACCTATCTCGATGGACCGTTCTATCCCGATATGTCGCTCCCCCTGCGCCAGCGTGCAGACAAGCTCCGTGACGAAATATACAATGCCATGCTTGCGCGCACGAAAGAAAATACTTGCGAATATATCCGATACTGCCAAAAGGAGGAATCCGAATGAATCTGCTCTACTGCGGCAATCGCGCGGTATTCGACGGCATCCTAACGTCATCCCTTTCTATCGTTTGTAGGATGGATGCACCGCGTCCGCTCCATATTTACATCTATACGATGGACTTGACGCGCCGAGATCCCGCTTACACCCCATTAACCAGCGAGCAGGCGCGCGTGATCGAATCCGCACTTCGCGCTCACAATCAAGATACGACCGTGACACGCATCGATGTAACGGAACTTTATGAAGCGCATCTAAAAGAAAACAGAAACGAAGGCTGCTACTGCTCCCCTTACACACTTTTGCGCCTGCTTGCGGATTTGACGGATATGCCCGAGAAATTTCTGTATCTGGATGCCGATGTGATGGCGTGCAAGGATATCAGCGTACTTTACGATATGGATATTTTGGAATATGAATATGCAGGTGCGCCCGACCATTATGGAAAATTCCTGATCCATCCGCACTATATCAATGCAGGTGTTTTGCTTTTCAATATGGCACGCTGTCGGGAAACCGAACTCTTTGCCCGCGCACGCGCATTGCTTCGCGAAAAGAAGCTCCCATTTGCGGACCAGTCCGCATTGGCGCGCGCATCTACGAAGAAAAAATGCATCAGCCAGCGCTTCAATGACCAGAAATTTCTCTATCCAAACACGGTCATTCGTCATTTTTCAAAGCGCCTTTTCTATACCCCCTATCCACACACCGAAAAGATCAAGCAATGGCATATCGAAAAAGTGAGAAATCGTTTTCACTATACCCAGTTTGATGATATCTACGAAGAATACCAAAAAATTATCAACACCTAAGGAGGAAGAATTATGGAGCCTATCAACTTATTTTTCTCCTGCGATGACACCTATATCCCCTTTCTGAGCGTCACGCTCCGCTCATTGCAGGACAACTGCGACCACTCGCGTATCTACGCCGTGCGTATTTTGCACACAGGGCTGAAAGAAGAATACCGTGCCCAACTTCTGCGCGACTTTGCCGCGCCATGGTTCACCGTAGAATTTGTGGATATCCGTCCGTGCGTAAAAGAGATCTTTGGCAAACTCCACACGCGCGATTATTTTTCCCAATCTACATATTATCGCCTTTTCATTCCCGAGCTTTTCCCGGATCTCAAGAAATGTTTGTACCTTGACAGCGATCTGACCGTTCTCGGCGATGTTTCGGAGCTCTACGATACTGACATGGGCAATGCGCTCGTCGGTGCGGTGACGGATTCGTTTGTCATCGGCGTACCAGAGCTAAGAGAATATGTGTGTCGCCGCCTTGGCGTTACAAGTGCTGAGCAGTATTTTAATGCAGGCGTTTTGCTCATGGATCTTGAAAATATGCGTAAAATGCAATTTGAGCGCGTATTTTTGGCACTTCTGGAGGCAGTCACATTCCGCGTGGCACAAGATCAGGATTATCTAAATGTGATCTGCCACGACCGCGTGTGCTATCTCGATGCGGAATGGAATACGATGCCGCGTGGCGCAAAGGTCGATACACCCAAACTCATCCACTTCAATGTGGACAGCAAACCATGGCATCAAAGTGGCATCTGCTATGAGGATGTTTTCTGGTGCTATGCTGGAAAAACTTCATACTGCGACGAGATCCACGCCATCCGTCGCGCATACACACAGGAAGATACCGCCCGCTCGGTACGCGAAACAGTTGCGCTCATTGCCCTTGCAAAAGCGCAGGCAGATGACGAAGCGGAATGCCGCCGCATCCAAGCGGAGATCGCGAGGGTGCTTGCATGAGCACTTTGGAATTAGAAAGAGAGAAAGATGCCTACCGCACGAGCATCCTCGAAAAGATCGAAGCATACGAGCGCGCGGGGCGTTTTGATGAGGATGTTGAGGACGATCCCCCGACAAAACCGCTTCTTCCCGACGCGATCTGCTATCTGGATAATTCCCTTGGCAGTCGCATCCGAAGAGCGCTTGCATTTGCGTCGGCTTATGCATATTTTGCAAATTTGGAGCGAAAACACGAGATCGTACTGCGCCCAGCGCAGGGGCTAGAGAATCTGGATGCGGTGCATGGCGCTGTCATCACCTGCAATCACTTTCACCCGATGGATAGCTTCATCATGCAGAAAGTGTTCGATGCCTCAAAACACAAAAAGAAACTCTATCGCGTGATCCGCGAGGGAAATTACACGAGTTTTCCAGGATTTTATGGCTTTTTGATGCGAAACTGCAATACGTTGCCGTTAAGCAGTAATCTAAACACGATGAAAAAATTCATGCAGGCGACCAATACCGTTCTTCAGAGCGGAAACTGTGTGCTCATCTATCCCGAGCAGAGTATGTGGTGGAACTATCGCAAGCCAAAGCCGATGAAAAACGGTGCATTCGATCTTGCACTACGAAGCGACGTACCTGTTGTGCCATGCTTTATCACGATGGAAGATACAGCGTATATCGGTGCAGACGGCTATCCCGTGCAAGCATATACCCCCCACATTGGAAAACCCATCTATCCCGATGCGACACTCCCCCGCCCTGCCGCGCGTAAAAAACTGTGTGAAGAAGCAGAGCAGTTCTGTCGCGAGACATATACCCGCGTTTATGGTATGCCCGTTACCTATTTGACGGAAAATTAACACTTTTCTAGCAATTTCCACGCAAAACGTGATATACTATCTCATAAGAAAGGAGCACACGCCATGGATCAAAACAGCATTTTATCAGAAGCAAAGGCGCTTCAGGACGAACTGACCGCTCACCGCCGCTTTCTGCACGCGCATCCCGAAACGGGCTTTTCACAGGAGATCACACTTCCCTATATCAAAAACGCCCTCGAGCAAATGGGGTGCACACCGACCGAATGCGGAAAAGCAGGACTGCTTGCGACCGTTGGAAGTGGCTCGCCTGTGCTTCTTCTGCGCGCAGATATGGATGCGCTCCCCATAAAAGAGGAATCCGATGTTCCGTTTGCTTCATCGAATGGCAATATGCACGCCTGCGGGCATGATATGCACACAGCAATGCTTCTCGGCGCGGCAAAACTGCTGAAAAAGCACGAAAAAGAACTCGGCGGGACGGTAAAATTCATGTTCCAAAGCGCTGAGGAGATCTTTGAGGGTAGCCGCGATATGATCAAAAACGGTGCATTGCGTGCGCCAGATGTCGATGCGGCGCTTATGATCCACGTGACCTCAGGTGTGCCCATTCCTGCGGGTACGGTGCTCGTCTCCGCGGGTGGCGTGAGTGCGCCTGCGGCTGACTATTTTGAAATCGAGGTGCAGGGCAAAGGTTGCCACGGTTCTGCGCCGCAAAATGGCATCGACCCCATTACCGCGGCGGCGCATATTCTCATCGCGCTACAGGAGATCAGCGCGCGTGAGCTGAGCGCATCTGACGAAGCAGTTCTTACGATCGGCACATTTCACGGTGGAAGCGCCGAGAATGTCATTGCGGACACCGTGCACATGGGCGGCACGATCCGCACTTACAGGGAAGAAACGCGAAGCTTTCTGAAAAAGCGCGTAGAAGAGATCGCTGTATCCGTAGCGACGGCTTTTCGCGCAAAAGCAACGGTCACATTCGGAAGCGGATGCCCGACGCTTGTCAATGATAAAACGCTAAGTGCAAATGTAGAAACATGGCTCAAAGAACTCCTTGGCGAAATGAATGTTTTTTCGACCGCCGCATTCAGCACCGATGGAAAGCCTCAGCGTGGCGGTGGCTCAGAGGACTTTGCTTATATCTCGCACGAAGTTCCCACCCTCATGCTCGCGCTTTGCGCGGGCGAGCCCAGCAAGGGATATACCTATTCTCAGCATCACCCCAAAGTGAAATTTGATGAAAGCGTGCTTCCGATCGGTAGTGCTATTTTTACGTGGTCGGCGCTTCGGTATTTGGCAAGATGACCTTTCCGCGTGCCGCAAAATCCTTGCGGCACGCGCTTTTCGTATTGATTTTTTGGTGTATCTATGATACGATAACAAAAATACGTGAAGGAGGGGCACTATGAAGCATGATCCCACCGTGAACGAATACAAATGCCCGTGCTGTGATGCACCGCTCAAATTCAGCGCGGACGCGCAAAGCATGAAATGCGAGCATTGCGACAACACATTTGAAATCGAATCCGTCCGCGCATACAATGACAGCCTTTCAGAAAAAGAGGACGCTTTTTCATGGGACAGCACCACACAGGCGGCTTGGACGGAGAAAGAAGCGGATGTACTTCAGGTCTTTGTCTGCCCCTCGTGCGCAGGCGAGCTGATCACCGACGAAAACACAGCCGCGACCTTTTGTCCCTACTGTGGCAATCCGAGCATTCTCCCCCAGCGTCTTGCCAAAGGCCTAAAACCCGAGGGCGTGATCCCCTTTTCCACGACGAAAGAGGATGCCCGCACCGCATTTCTTCGCCTTTGCAAGAAAAAACCGCTTCTTCCCCGCTTTTTTACCGAAGAACATCGCGTAGAAAAGATAACTGGAATGTACATACCGTTCTGGCTGTATGACTGCGATAGCGATTTTCGCGGAACGTACAAGGCGACCCGCACCCACCATTGGTCAGATTCCAAATATGACTACACCCGCACCGAGCATTTCCAGCTCGAGCGCGCCGCGCGTGCAGAATTTAGCCGAATCCCAATGGATGCCTCGAAAAAGATGGAAGACACGATCATGGAATCCATCGAACCGTATGATTACACGGCGCTTTCTGAATTTGACAGCGCTTACCTTTCGGGATATCTTGCAGACAAATACGATGTTTCTGCCGCAGAGGGTGAGGAACGCATCCGCGAACGTGTGCGCTCGACCATGGATGAAGAGATCCAGCGCTCGATCGTCGGATATAGCTCGGTCATCCCCGTCCATAAGAACGTGAATATCCGACACGGAAATGCGCACTATGTACTGCTTCCGATTTGGATGCTCAGCACGAAATATAAGGATAAAACCTACCTTTTCGCTATGAATGGGCAAACAGGCAAACTCACAGGCACGTTCCCGATCTGCTGGAAGCGAACAGCGCTCTGGTTCGGTGGTGTATTTACCGCCGCGTCAGTTCTGGCGGCGCTCGTTCAGCTCTGGCTTTTCTAAGGGGGTGTCGCCATGAAACGAATCACATCCATATTTCTTTGCGTTCTGCTTCTTCTGAGCGTGCTTTGCACCGCATCCGCGACAGAACCCACTATCATCGTCAACGACAGCGCACATCTGCTGACCGATGCACAAATTCAAAAACTAACCGAGCACGCACTTGCGCTCAGAGATGAATTTGACATTGATGTGCTGATTTTGACCATCGATTCTCTCGACGGGAAAAGCGCGCAGGATTATGCAGACGATTATCTCGACTACAATGGCTATTCTCCCGATGCGATCGTGTTTCTGCTCGCTATGGGCTCACGTGACTGGTATATTTCCACCGCAGGAAAAGCGATCCGCGCATTTAACGACAGCGATCTTGCCCGCACGCGAGAAAATATCATCCCCTATTTTTCAAGCGGGCGCTATTACGACGGCTTCTCTCGCTGGCTTTCGTATCTGGAAAACTGCTTCGCAGGAGACACGCACGTCAACGAAAGAAGTACATCTACAACCATCCTTATCAGCACGATATTCGGTCTTATCGTCGCGCTGATAACCGTCGGCTGTATGCTCTACGCAATGAAGACCGCGCGCCCACAGCGCAATGCCACAAATTACATTCGCCGAGGAAGCTATATGCTCACACGCGACCGTGACTATTTCCTCTACAGCCGCGTGACCAAAACACGCAAGCCCGAACCAAATTCAAGCACGACCCACACCAGCAGTAGCGGCAGAAGTCACGGCGGCGGTGGTGGAAAATTCTAAAACGAACAGAAAAGGAGAAACTATATGGGACTTATCAAAGCAGTGCGCAATAGCGCAGGTGGCGTTCTTGCCGACCAATGGAAAGAGTACTTCTACTGTGATAGTATGCCGAGCACTGTGCTTGCCACAAAAGGCGTAAAGCGCACATCTGGCAGAAGCTCGAATCGCAAGGGCTCGGACAATATCATCACAAGCGGCTCGGTCATCGCGGTCAACGAGGGGCAATGCATGATGATCGTCGATCAGGGAAAGATCGTCGAATTTTCCGCAGAAGCGGGCGAATTCATCTACGATGCCTCCACCGAAGGAACGGTTTTCTGCGGCGAGATCGCTGAGGGCATCGAGCAGAGCTGGGAAAGCTTCAAAAAGCGCCTTGCTTTCGGTGGTGAAGCACCCAAGGATCAGCGCGTTTACTTCTTCAATCTCAAGGAGATCACGGGCAATAAATTCGGCACGCCCTCCCCGATCCCATTCCGCGTGATCGATCAGAACATCGGTCTAGATATGGACATTTCCATCCGCTGTAACGGCGAATTTACCTACCGCATCGTAAACCCTATCCTCTTCTATCAGAATGTATGCGGAAATTTTGCAGGCGAATATACCCGTGACCAGATCGATAGCACGCTCAAATCCGATTTCCTTACGGCGCTTCAGCCTGCATTTGCGGAGATCTCCGCGCGTGGCATTCGCTATTCTTCCCTGCCCGCGCACACACTAGAGCTTTCCGAGGCGATCAATCATGTGCTCACCCAGAAATGGGCGCAAAACCGTGGTCTTTGCGTCGTAAGCGTTTCTGTGAACACTGTCAATGCATCCCCCGAGGACGAAGCGACCATTAAGGAACTGCAAAAATCCGCCGTTTTCCGCAATCCGAGCATGGCAGGAGCGCACATGGTTCAGGCGCAAGCCGAGGCAATGAAAACCGCTGCTGGCAATGCAGGCGGTGCAATGGCTGGTTTCATGGGCATGAATATGGCGCAGGCGGCAGGTGGATTGAATGCAAATGCACTCTTCGCCATGCAGCAGCCTACTTCCACCGCACCTGCAACTGGAACGCAGAACGGTTGGAGGTGTACCTGTGGTGCAGTCAATCAAGGGAAATTCTGCCCCGAGTGCGGCGCAAGAAAGCCCGCTGGCGCGCCCATTTACCGCTGTGACAAATGTGGCTGGCAACCCTCTGACCCCACGAACCCTCCGAAGTTCTGCCCCGAATGCGGCGACCGCTTCGACGAGAACGATCAGGTATAATTGCAAATGCCGTCGGTTGTCCGACGGCATTTTTTTCTGGACTTTTTTCCAAAATGTGCTATAATAGAGCGAAAGGAGTGATGCCCTATGACGAAGAGAACAGATTGTTCCGATCGTCGGTGGATTCTGTGATTTCAAATTACAATATAATTCACTATAATATATATAATTAAGGAGGAATTTTTATTATGTTGAACCGAGAGGATCTTGCAACCTGATCGGGAGGTCAGTATGAGCATTTACGACCTCCCATGATAGGTATATTCTAAATATTATGGAGGTCTTCCCATGAATCGGGAGAACAAAAGAATAAACTACGAAAAAGGCTATTACAAGACGCACGCTTGTGACGAAAGCTTTACCTGCAAGAACTGTGGCTACCCTGTCAGTCCCATCGGTGCAGGAAGTGACCACCGCAACCATTGCCCCAACTGCCTCTGCTCGCTCCATCTGGATATTGAACCAGGCGACCGCGAAGCAGACTGCGGTGGTATCATGGAACCCATCGCCGTATGGGTGCGAAAAGGTGGCGAATGGGCGATCATTCACCGCTGTAAGCGCTGTGGCTGGTTAAGCTCGAACCGCGTTGCCGCGGACGACAGCCCTGTAAAACTCATCTCTATTGCGATGAAGCCTGTTGCTGCTCCACCGTTTCCCATTGAACGGATGCAGGAGATCGTAGATATGGTATAAAACACGATGCGCACGGTATTACCGTGCGCATTTTATTTATTTTTGATGCGGAGCGTGCGCAGATACTGCTTCTTTTCGTCAGATATGCGGTAGGATTCGATCGATTTTTGTACCGTTTTATTGTGCACCCACACAGGAAGGCGGTGCTCGCTAAGATATCCGATCACGGAATGGTACTGCTTGGCAAGTGCCGTTGCAAAATACCATGCGACCATCATATTGATGTAGTATTCATCACAGACAGCTTGCGAAACCAATGCAGGATATTCTGGCGAAAAAGCGTCGTCCAGATAGCCACGCATAAGCATACCAATGGCAAATCGAACGGTATAGGTATGCTCGGATGCAAGCCATCTTCGCAGATGCGGAAGCAGTTCGGTGCGATGCTTTAGAAATACTTTCGGAATAAGCTGATCACAAGTCGCCCAATTATCGACATACGGTAAAAAAGCTTCTACGCAAGCGACCGCTTTTTCAAAATCTTTCTCCCGCTCCAATAGGAATGCGTGGATCTGATCCTCTTCAAAATAGCGATGCGGTAAGTTTTGTAAAAATTCCTGACGAGCCGTTTCATCCATTCCCCGCGCGATCGCGCGAAGCTCTGGCGTGCGCACGCCGAGAATGGTCTGTGGCGGGAGATTCGGAATGAGCCGCGCTTGAAACGCCTGATAAGTACTGTCGCACAGCGGCAATAGCGACTTTTCTAAATCAAACACGGCGCTGTGTCAAACTGTGGGCAAGTTCCGTAAGGAACGCCGTATCGGAAAAACAGGAAAGCGATTCGATTGCCTTTGCTGTATAGTCATTCACGAGCATTTCGCATCGTTCCAGACCGTAAAGGCGCACGAACGTGTTCTTATCCGAATCTGTACCAACGCCCTTGCCCATTTCCTCCTGCGTGCCGACAACATCGAGCATATCATCCCGAATTTGGAACGCAAGTCCGAGCGCACGGGCAAATTCTGCCGCCGCAAGCATCTGCTCTGTCGTTCCACCGCCCGCAATCACACCGAGCACACACGCCGCTTCGATGAGCGCGCCCGTCTTGCGGGACTGGATGTCCAGCACCTCCTGCTCAGAAAGTGCGCGCTCCTCGCTCATGATATCGAGCACCTGCCCGCCGACCATGCCGAGCGAACCTGCACAGCGCGAGAGCACAAACGCCGCATCTGCAATGCGAGCACGGTCATCGACCTGAGCAGTCGTAAGCACGCCAAACGCATCGGTCAGAAGTGCATCACCCGCGAGGATCGCCATCCCCTCTCCATAAACCTTGTGATTGGTCGGTCTGCCACGGCGAAAATCGTCATTGTCCATGGCAGGAAGATCATCGTGGATCAGGCTGTAGGTCTGGATCATCTCAACTGCGGTAGCAAATGGAAGCGCAACATCATAGGATTTTCCGCACATACGGCAAAATTCGAGCGTAAAAATCGGACGAAGGCGCTTTCCACCGCCAAGCAAGCTATATTCGACCGCATCGAAAAGGAGCTTCTGCGGTTCAGCATGAAAAGATGCATAATATGTTTTTAATGCATTTTCGATCTGGGCTCGGTAAAATGCAAGCTGGTCATCAAGCTTCATCATGGAAAGGTTCCTCCATAGGCGTGCCATCGGGCGCAGTAACGATCTTCTTCACTTCGAGATTCGCTTTCTCCAAAAGAGCATTACAGCTCCGCACAAGTTCCGTTCCCTCCTGAAAGAGCTTTAGGCTCTCTTCCAGCGGTGCTTCGCCGCGCTCCATAATGCGCACGATCTGTTCTAACCGTTGCATCGACTGCTCAAAAGTAATGTTCTTTTCGTTCATTATCAAAACTCCTTCTTATCCATAACCGTTGCAGACAAGCTGCCGTCATTTAACCGAACGGTGATGCGTTCGCCAAGCTGGGCATCCTTTACCGAGCGCAGGAGCGAACCATCGGCATTTTCAGCCATCGCATAGCCACGCGTGAGCACTTTGAGTGGGCTCATAGCATCGAGTTTCGCAGTTAAGGCAATATAGCGCTCGTTTGCACGCGAAAGATACTTTGTCTGTGCGGAGATGAGGCGGTTTTTTGTCAATTCGAGGTCTTTTTCTTTCTTTTCAAGGTAGCCCGTCGGGGAACGGAGCGCCGTATTCTGCGAAAGCACCTGCAATCGCTGCTGTGCGCCCCTGATTTGATGAGAAAGGCATTTGAGCATCACATCATATTTCGCATCGAGCATTTCCCGAAGCGCGCCACTATCCTGCACCGCAAGCTCTGCGGCATTCGATGGGGTCGCCGCGCGGACATCGGCAACGTAATCGGAAATGGTTACATCTGGCTCATGTCCGACTGCGGAGATCACTGGGATCTGGGAATGATAAATCGCATAAGCGACAATCTCTTCATTAAATGCCCACAGATCCTCGATCGAACCACCACCACGACCAACGATCAGCACATCACAAAGGCGATAGTGATTCGCATATCCGATTGCCGCGGCGATCTCAGCGGGCGCTTCCGCGCCCTGTACGCGCACGGGCAGGAGCTTGATGGTCGTAAGCGGATAGCGCGCCCGCGTCACGCGGATCATATCATGCACCGCCGCGCCTGCTTCGCTCGTAACGATACCGATCGTGGATGGATATTTCGGAAGTGGCTTCTTGTGCGCGGGGTCAAAAAGTCCCTTTGCGCTCAGTTGCTGTTTAAGCTGCTCAAACCTTGCATACAGATCGCCGATGCCATCCATCGCCATCGATGTAACATAGAGCTGATACACACCATCGCGCGGATAGACGCTGATTTTTCCGAGTGCAATGACCTGCATACCGTTCTCGGGGCGAAAACGCAGACGAACGGCGCTCGATTTATAGATCATGCATTTGAGCGATGCATTTTCATCTTTCAGCGTGAAATAGTGGTGTCCCGAGGGATAGACCTTATAGTTGCTGATTTCCCCACGGACAGCGACCGAGCGAAGCATCGGGTCGATATCGATCTTCTGGCGAATATAGTCGTTGATTTGAGTAATGGAAAGCACTTGCTGTTGCATAGCCTCACCCCTGAATTCTGTGTGCTAGGACGGCAACGCCCATGGCGTTATCCGTCGAATACTGCGGTTCAGAGAAAATGGGATCGAGCGGCGCAAGTACCTGCCTGAGCATGGAATTGGATGCAACACCGCCAGAAAAGACGATCCGCATCTCACGATAGCGCAGAAGTGCCTGCTCACTCGCCTGATAAACAGCTCCTGCAACGCACCGAAGCGCATAGGCGGCAGTTTCGGAAGGGTCAGCCCCATTCGCGTGGTACTGCTGGACTTTATTTTGCACACCCGAAAGGGAAAACTGCGAATCGGCGCATTTGACCTTAAATACATCATTGCGGGAAGCACTTTGGGACAGCGCATCCAGATGCTTGCCAGATGGGAACGGCAACTGCAAAAGCTGACCAGTCCGATCAATGAGCTGTCCTGCGGAAATGTCCGTCGTACCACCGATTTTGGTGCATTTTACGTTTTTCCCCTCTGGTTCAACGAGCAAAAGTTCCGTCGTCCCCCCCGAAAGATGCCATGCAAGGTGCGGTTCATCCATTAGCTCCAAATGCCCCGCACTCCAAAGGGAGGCAGCTACGTGCCCCTGCTGGTGCGAAACTTCAACAAGCGGCACGTGCAGAGAATCCGAAAGGAGTTTTGCGTGCGTGTAGCCGACCATGAAGCACGGCATATAGCTTCCCTCGACCGCACGTGGGCGCGTAGAAACGCCGATCGCGGTGATGCTGTTCACGTCCACATCGGAAAACAGCCTGCCAGAAAGCTCCGGCAGGCTCTTGATATGGGCAAAAACAGCATCGGACTGGCGCAATCCAAGCTCTCCCTGCTTGACAGGGAGCAACTTTGAGCAATTCATACCGCTCACGCCGTCAAAGCAAGCGATTGAGGTGGTATAGTTGCTTGTGTCAAATCCGATCACACACATGGTTCATTCCTCAACTGCGGGTGCATTCAAATCGCGCGCAAATGCGCCGAGAATGCCATTGACGAAAGCGCCTGTATCGTCGCCATCGTACTTCTTTGCGATGCGTACCGCCTCAGAGACAGCAACGCCCGTGGGCACATCGTCCACATACAGCATCTCATACATTGCAAGCTGCATCACGCTCCGCGCAAGGCGGGAAATGCGGGAAATATCCCAACCGATCGCATAGCGAGAAATGGATGCATTGAGATCATCGCGACGGCTTGCAACGCCCGATACGACACCATCGATATACGCGCGCTGTGCGCGACTGGGGCGCTCGGTATAGATCTCATTTTCATCAGAGAGATTGCTATAATAATCCTTGTCGAGCCGCGCGGCGATGACCTGCATCGGCTCATCATCGGTAAATTCCCGACCGTAAATCAGATGTACTGCCAGTTCTCTGGCGTTCGCTCTTGTCATACCTCTTTACCCTTTACTTTCTAACGATACCGCAGACATTGACATTGACGGTATTGACCTTGACACCTGTGGTGTTCTCAACGACCGTCGTGACATTTTCCTGCACGCTCTTTGCTACGTCCTGAATATTAGAACCATAATTCACCATAACTGCGCAATCAATGGTAAGGCTATTATCCTCTGCGATCAGGATCTTGAGGCTCTTGCCCCAGTTCTTCTTCGTTGCAAAATCGGCAATGCCGATGCCAGGACGCACGCCGAGAGAGCCAAGTCCCTCCACCTCGCTGAGCGCCTGCGCAACGATCGTTGCGACGACATCCTCCGAGATCATAACGCTTCCGTTCTCCTGCGTCTGCGTGATGTACTGCTTATATTCTGCCATAAGGTTTACCTCCTAGATCGCACGTGCCATATGGCACGGCACACTTTTGTTTATTGTACCACAATTTCGGAAAAATACAACTATTTTCTTGCGTAATTTCATTTCCGCATGAGATACATTGCCGCCTCATATGGGCGCAGGATGCCGCCCGAGGGCCATGTTTCGTAATTGCTGATCTGCGGTTCGCCCGCCTCGTCGAGGATCGTCTGATCAAACGGGATCGGATGTTCCGTAAAGTTTGCGACAACGGTGAGCTTCTGTGTGTCATTTTCACGCGTGTAGGCAAAAAGATCCTCGCGCGGGAACTCAATGGGCGTATATGTGCCATCGAGGAATACGCTTTCGCGCTTGCGCATGGCAATGAGGTAGCGGTAATAATTCAAGATAGAATTTTCGTCGTTTTCTGCCGCCGCAACATTGATGCTCTTATAATTTGGATTCACTTTCAGCCACGGTGTGCCGCTTGTAAAGCCAGCATTCTTGTGATCGTTCCATTGCATCGGGGTGCGGGCATTGTCACGACCTTTGGCGTGGATGGATTCGATGATGGATGCATCGGAATACCCCCGCGCGCGACGCTCTGCGATCATATTGCGAATCTCGATATCTTGATACGCATCGAGGTCATATGCAGCATTCGTCATGCCGATCTCCTCGCCCTGATACAGGTACGGCGTGCCCTGCAAGCCATATAGGACAGTTGCGAGCATCTCCGCCGACTTTTCACGGTAGATGCCGTCATTTCCCCAGCGGGAAACAATGCGCGGAAGATCGTGATTATTCCAGAACAGGCTGTTCCATCCCTGCCCGTTGAGCTCTGTCTGCCATCTGCCGAGCACCTCTTTGAGCTTCGTGAGCCGAAGTGGCGCAAGATCCCATTTTTCTTTCCCTTCCTGCTGGTCAAGCCCGATGTGCTCAAACTGGAACACCATCGAAAGCTCGCTCCCATTCGGGTCGCTCCAAAGCTTCGCACGCTCAACATTCGCGCTCCATGCTTCGCCGACGCTCACAAGCTCTGTGCCCTGCAAGACAGCGGCACTCATCTCACGCACATAAGGATGCAGATTCGTTCCCTCTGCGGTGATCATTTTATCGGGCTCTTTTGCGATCGAATCGATCACATCCAAACGGAAGCCGCCTGCACCCTGCTCGACCCACCAGTTCATCATATCGTAAAGTGCATGGCGCACATCGGGATTATCCCAGTTGAGGTCGGGTTGCTTGACAGAATACTGATGCAGATAATACTGTCCGCATTCCTCGCACCACTCCCATGCCGAGCCACCAAAAACCGAGCGCATCGCATTCGGTGGCGTATCGGGCGTGCCATCGCGCCAAACATACCAGTCGTGCTTGGGATTCGTGCGGTCTTTCTTGGATTCCAAAAACCATGCGTGCTCGTCGGATGTATGGTTGAGCACCATGTCCATCAGGATGCGAATTCCATGCGCATTTGCTTCGCGCAGAAGTGTTTTCATGTCGTCAAGCGTGCCGAACATGGGGTCGATGTTCTGATAATCAGAAATATCATAGCCATTATCGTCCTGCGGAGACTGAAAAACTGGCGAAAGCCAAATGGCGTCGACACCGAGAGATTTAATATAGTCAAGCTTTGACACAATGCCCTGAAGATCGCCGATGCCATCCCCATTGGAATCGCAGAAGCTGCGCGGATAGATCTGATAAATAACTGCCTTTTGCCACCATTTTGTCTGCATAGGAAAACCTCCTTTGTTTCTTACGATGATTATACCTGAAATGCAAGCAAAAAGCAATTCTTTTCCAAAAGAAAACGGCGTGCCGCTTTTGCAGCACGCCAAATCGCTTATGGCACTTCGACAATGGTGATATCATCGAGCGTATAATCCGACTGCGCTAGGATGATATCGGCGATCACAGCCGCATCCGTTTCCGTAAATCCACCCTCGGGCGACGCTACGGCAATGGAAATGCCCTCATTGCTCATATATGCGACGCAATCGGTATAGCCCTTTGCAATGATGAGGCTTTCGATCGTCGCTTCTGTGAGGGCAGTCTGCACGATATCCTCAAGCTGAGCGCTCGATTCTGCTTCTTTCGTCGAATCGCTGTACGCCATTGCTTCTTGCAGAAGTCCGATGGCATTGTCGCGTGCTTCCTGACGGGAAAGGCGCACGGCGGCAAAGTAATCTGTTGAAATATTCTCCTCGCCCATAACTGCGGTGTCGCCCGTAAGTACGAGCATATCGTCGCTCATCACTTTTTCTGCATCGAGAGTATCGCTCAGGTCTACCGTCGCGTTTTCCTCCGTATAGAGCCAGTTGACGTAGATGCCCGCGCATACGACCACGAGTACCGCCGCTGCCACCATATTTTTCTTCCACTTGTTCATAAATGTTCCTCCTTAACCTTTCATTTTGAGCACCGTGATTTTATCCGCACCGAGCCCTGTCGCGCTGGACACAGCTTCCACGATTGCAAGTCGAACACGTGCATCCGCTCCTCCCTGACAGACGATCACTGCCCCCTGATATTTCGGTGCGATCACTTGACGCACAAGCCCCTCCTGCGCACGGTCAGCATCGGTCACGATCACTGTGTCCGAGCGAAACGACGCAGTTGTATCGCCGCTTGTGGTATTTTCATCTGTTTGGTAGAGCGTCTGCTCCCCCGCCTGAACGGTGATAAGCACTTTTGTCTTTCCTGCGCCGTCGATGCAGGAAATGATCGCTTCGAGCTTTTGCTCCATGCTTTCCTCGGTAAGCGTCACCTCTTGCGTCTGTTCAGAAGTATCCTGTGTGTTGCTCGGAAGTGCCATCAAGAAAATTCCCGCCGCAAGCACAAGGAGCGCATAGCGGTATTTTTTCAAAAAGGCAGTCACTTTTTCAGGAAGTTTCAGCTCAGCCATGTGATATTCTCCTTTGCAACACCAAGGTCGTCTGTAAATAATTTGGTCAGCACCGTTTTGGCATAGGGAGAAACACTGCCTGAAACACAGATCGCCTCGGGCGTATTGGAATCGCCCAGCTCGATCTGCACATCCAGCGTCTGCCCCAGCGCCTGTGCTTTGTCCAAGATATATGCGCGCGTCTGGGTGATTATGCTCTGGCGGAGCGTGCTTTGCGCAAGCGCTTCCCCATCGGCTACCGCATATTGTGCATCGAGCTGAAAGGTGTCGAACAGATCAAAAATATCCGAAAAATCTATATTCGATGCTGATCCGAGCATCACAAGGAGCAAAAACACGCCGCATACCATCCGAATGATCGCTCCCTGTGTCCCTTTGCCATCGGTGATGGTGCTGATCACCGCCGTGATGATCGCCGTGGCAAGAACGGTGATGAGATAGTTTCCTACAAATTCCATTATCCCACCCCTCGCAAAAAGCATACCGTGCTTACAAGAAGCAGCAAAGAAATTGAACCCGACATTCCGAGCAGAAGCCCCATTGCACTCGCAAAATCCTCGGTTACGCCCGATATCCGCTTCGCGCCGAACACCGCGCAGAACGTGCCCGTGAGTTTCAGCATGAGATACTGTGCCCCGATGCGCAAAAACGGTGAGATAAGCACCGCCAAAATTGCAAGGATACCATAGACCCCTGCGGCATTTTTAACAACGCCCGCGCTCACGAGTACCGCTTCCGACGCATCGGATAAAATGCCGCCAACAACGGGGACAACACCCGAGATCGTCGCTTTCGTCGCCTTGAGTGCTGCCGCGTCTGTCGTGCCACTTACCACGCCTGTAATGCCAAGATATGCCGTAAAGATCGTGATGATGGTTTTGAGCGTCCACATCATAAGTGCCTTCACGCGGTCGCGCAATCGCACGAGCATTTCGTTTTCCAATGCCCCGCTTGCTACTGCAAGCGCAAGGAATGCATAGAGCATGGGGATCATAAGCTTCTTGAGCAAAGCGGTCAGAAATGCATTGAATGCCGCTGTGCCTGCATAGAGCGCCGCCGATGTGCTTACCTGCCCCTGCGCCGCCATGGCGGATGTCATGACTGGAAGCAAAAGTTTCCCATATTCGCTCAATTCCGTAATCGTCTCGATACCGAGGGAAATGAGCGATCGGGAGCTATCGAGCAGAAGCGCCGCGACCGTCACCGTTCCCGCAAGCGTGGTAACACGTTTGATCGGGTCAGAAAATGTCGAAATTAACCCCGAAAGCATCGTCGCACCGATGACCGCAAGGCAACTGCTCGCCGCCTCAGCAAAATCGGGACGCAGATATTTTATCGCCGATTTCAGCACCTTGCGAAGCCCCTCGGAAAATGTCTCCGATTCCTCAGGCATGAGTTCCCGCCCCGCATCTGGCACTTGTGGCGCAGTCAGTTCGATTGCGGACACGGGCAATGCAAGCACGAATGCAAGCACGACAGCAAATGCCAAATATCTCATAATTCCCCCAGTATCTTCTGCGCCAACTCCAAAAGTGCGGTAAAAATCGGCACAGAGAGCGATAAAATAACCGCCGTCCCCAACAGCTCGAGTGCCTTAGCAAGTGCCGCGCTGCCCGCATCCGTGCAGACCATCGCCGCAAGCTGTGTCACAAGCGCGATCCCCGTAATTTTCAGAAGTGGCGCGAGCGAGGACGCGCTCAGATTTCCGAGCGACAAAAGCGACTGCAAAAACGTGACCACGGGCTGAAAAAACACGACTGCCACAGCCGCGATCATACAGCAAACCGACGTACTGAGCAGAAGCGCGATATCCTTACTCTGCTTTTCGAGCGCAAGTGAGAGCACGACGGCGATCAATGCGCCAGCCGCCGCACGAAAGAACCCCTCCATCAGAACCCAAACAGCTCCTTTACGAGTGTGAATAGCTCCGCGATCTTCTGCGCAAGCATCATCAGCACCACCACAAGCCCCGCAAGCGTTGTCATGGTCGCCTGCTCCTCCCGACCCGAGCGGGAAAGCACCTGATTGAGGATGGAGACGATGATGCCGATCGCGGCAATTTTGAAAATCAGATCAATATCCATACTCATATAAACAAGATCACAAGCGCCGCGCCTGCGCAAAGCCCAAGTGTCTGGTAGCTCCGAAGTCTCGTTTCCCGATCGTGCGACAAAACTTCCAGCATTTCCCTGCATTCAGCGCGCACACCCTCGAGCCCCCTTAGCTGACCAACAAGATCGAACCGCCCCATAGAACTGCCCAAGTGCATAAGCGCACCGCGTGCTTCACGCGGGATATCCCCCGCCTCTTTGAGCGCCACACACATACAAGAGGAAACATCGGGCGAAAGCTGTGCATCCAGTTCCTGCGCAAGCGAAGAAAACACGGTTTGGATACAGCCTGTACTCTCCTGCGCCGCGTGCCTGCACAGCTCAGGAAGCGGGGTCAGGCGATATTGTAGTTCGCACTCCATAAAATCGAGCATCCGCGTAAGTTCGCGAAGCACCTTTTCTGCACGGATCTGCCCCGTGGCGATTGAAAAACCGCAAGCACCGCACCCAAAAAGGATCAAAATTGCACCGATGCATTTATAGATCATATGTCCATCCTTTCGTGTGTCCACGACTTGTCCGCGTGCAAGACAAGTACATCCTGAAAAATATGTGAATCTACAAGTGGCGCATAAACTGCCCTGTTTTTCAGTTCCGCAAGCGACCCTGCGTGCGCGGTAGCGACCAGATGCACCCCGCACCACGCCGCTTGCATGAGCGCATCGCGATCTTTCTGCTCCGTGATCTCGTCAAGGGCGATACAGCTTGGCCCCATCGTGCGAAGCAGGAGCGGAATGCCCTCGTTTTTCGGCGCTCCGCGCAGAATATCCGTACAACGCCCCTGTGAAAAGGGCGCATTTTCGGGAAATATTTCCCCGCGCTCGTCCAGCACAGCAATGTGCTCACCACGAAAGGAACGCTGACGGATCAAGTCGCGCAGAAGCGTTGTTTTCCCTGTAGACGGCGCGCCGACGATCAAAACCGAACCGCTGATCCCTCTTGCGGCATCTGCAAGCCCCTCGATATCCCGCGCAACACGGATGCAAAGGGATGTCGGTTCGCGAATGCCCATAAACTCCCCCGCTTTTATTACAGCTTGACCGCATATACCGATCCTGTGCCCGCCCGCCGCCGTCAAATACCCCTGCGCAAGCGTTGCCGCATTCCACGGTGAATAACGGCTCGCCGCATTGATCACAAAAGAAATATCTTCTGCCGTGACGCTCTGCGCGATCCATCGACTTTCCGATGAAAATTTCAGCTCTACACTCTGGCGCAGGCGCAATCGGATCTCCTCAGGCGGAGAATGCCGATACACGCGCAGTAGCTCCCGTAGCCACGGCGGGAGCACACCCAAAAGCTCGTCCCATGCACATCTCATTTGCATCAACTCCTGTGAAAGCTTATGCGCGCGTTCCGTTCGGATGCACACAAGGGATCAAAAAAATGCCGACGGCTTTCGCCGTCGGCAATGGGGAAGATCATTTTGTTTCCAGCGTGACCTTGTCATTTTCGACATGGATCGTGATGGCTGTAATGGGATTTTCAAACGAATCAATGATCGCTTCGCTGATGGGGTCTTCCAGTTCTTTCTGGATGGTGCGGCGAAGGTTTCTTGCGCCGTAGGTAACGGAATACGCCTTCTTCACAAGAAGATCGCGGAGCGAATCGTCCCATTCAAGGGGCAAGCCACGCGTAGAAAGGCTCGTTTTCAGCTCGCCGAGCATAATATCGGCAATGGCGAGGAAATTCTCTTCCGAAAGATGATTGAACGTGATGATCTCGTCAACGCGGTTCAGGAATTCAGGGCGCAGGAAACTGCGAAGCGCTTTCATCGTCTTTTCCTGCACTTGATCGTTCTGCGTTCTGCCGAAGCCCATGCCGCCGACACCACCCTCCGAGCCTGCATTCGAGGTCATCACAAGGATGGTGTTCTCAAAATTGACCACGCGTCCCTGTGCATCGGTAATGCGACCGTCGTCAAGGACTTGAAGCAGGACATTGAGCACATCTGGATGCGCCTTTTCGATCTCATCAAAGAGAACGACGGAATAGGGCTTGCGACGGATCTTCTCGGTAAGCTGCCCTGCTTCATCGTAGCCAACATATCCTGGAGGCGAGCCGATGAGCTTGGAGACCGTGTGCTTTTCCATGTATTCGGACATATCCAAACGAATGAGATTGTCCACGCTGTCAAACAGATCATTTGCAAGCTGTTTGACAAGTTCCGTTTTGCCTACGCCCGTCGGTCCAACGAAAATGAAAGACACAGGACGCTTCTTCGGAGAGATCCCCACGCGACTGCGGCGGATCGCTCTCGAAACCGCATCAACGGCTTCATCCTGCCCAACGATATGCGCTTTGAGGCGGTCGGCAAGACCCTTGATCTGCTGATACTCCTGCGCCTTGATCTTGGAGGCGGGGATCTTCGTCCAAAGCTCGATGATGCGCGCAAGATTCTCCATCGTAACGGCGGGCGCAGGGAGCTTTTCGAGCTCCTCGATCTTCTGTGCGACCTGAAGCAGTTTGCTTCTGAGCGTTGCGATGCGCTCATAGTCGGTATTTTCGGGATTATCGTTGAGCATACGAAGCTCAAGTTCATAATCATCGCGCTCTTTCTTGAGCTCTGCCATCTGCGAGATCTCTTTACAGCAAAGATTCACATCGGAGCACGCTTCGTCCAGCAGATCGATCGCCTTATCAGGCAGGAATCGGTCGGTAATGTAGCGCTCAGAGAGGATAACGCATTGCCGTGCGATCTCGGGAGAGACCTGCACGCCATGAAACTGCGAATACGCCTTTGCGATGCCGTTCATGATCTCACAAGCCTGCTCAATGGTCGGCTCTGCGACCGTGACAGGCTGGAAACGGCGCTCAAGTGCGGCATCTTTTTCGATATGTTTGCGATACTCGGCAAAGGTCGTTGCGCCAATGACCTGGATCTCTCCGCGCGAAAGCGCAGGTTTAAGGATGTTTGCGGCATTCATAGAGCCTTCAGCATCGCCCGCGCCAACAAGATTATGCACTTCATCGATAACAAGGATGATGTTTCCGCATTCCTTGATTTCGCTGATGAGGCTCTTCATGCGGCTTTCAAATTGGCCACGGAACTGCGTGCCCGCAACGAGCGCAGTAAGGTCAAGGAGAAAAACTTCCTTATCCCGAAGCTTATAGGGCACATCGCCCGCGGCGATGCGCTGTGCAAGTCCCTCTGCAATAGCAGTTTTACCAACACCGGGCTCACCGATCAGGCAGGGATTGTTCTTCTGGCGGCGATTGAGGATCTGGATGACGCGCTCTGTTTCGACATCTCTGCCGATCACGCGATCAAGCTTCCCCTCCCGTGCACGCGAGGTAAGATCCATGCAGTAGCTATCGAGGAACTTATGCTTCTTGTGCTTTTTCTTGCCAGAATTTTCCTCTTCCTTGGGCTCTTCCTGCTTATGCGGACGCGGTGGCTGTGCGGGAAGATTGGAATTGCTGCCAAAAAGCTGGCTGAGCAGCGGGAACGTCGCAGTCTGAGAATCCATATCATCCTCATCCTGATCCCCATGCTCGATCTGCCCGAACATACTGCTCATTTCATCCGTAAGCGAATCGAGGTCATCCTCAGAAATGCCCATCTGCTTGACAACATCATTGATCTGCGGGATGCCGAGACTGCGCGCACACTTGAGGCAGTAGCCCTCATTCAGCGTAACGCCATTTTCAATCTTCGTAATAAATACAACGGCAATGTTTTTCTTGCACTTTGTACACATTTTCGGTTGCAATGTAACTCACTCCTTTGCGTGGAGTATACCACAGAAAAAATAAAAAAGGGATAATAAATTGTGAACGTTCATACCGTCCAGTCTGAACCCAACTCAAATTTTTCGATCCCGTCATCATACCACAGCTTCGTCATGTAAAGACCGCCCGCGGGAACGGTCGGCCCTGCGGCGGTTCGGTTGCCAGATTCGAGGATCGCTCCGATCTCAGAGGGCTTGATCTTGCCCTCGGCGGCATAGACGACCGTTCCAGCCATGGCACGCGCCATGTTATAAAGGAAGCCATTTGCGCAGACTTTCAGGGTGATCAGATCCCCTGTGCGCTCGACATTATAATAGTAAACTGTACGTACCGTGGATTTGACATCCGTGCCGACGCTTCGTACCGCCGCAAAATCATGCGTACCAACGAACTGGCTTGCTGCCTCCTGCATGATCTTCTCGTCCAAATGCTTCGGATAAAACCATGCGCGGTTGACGAAAAATGGGTCTTTCAGTCGGGAATTGTAGATTTGATAGGTGTATTCCTTGCGCACGCATGAGCCGATCGCATTGAAATTCTCGTGAACATCAAACGCGCGCGTCACAACGATATCGGGTGGCAGATGCGTATTGAGTGCATACGGAAGCCGCTCGCAAGGGATCGTCGCATTCGTGCGAAAATTGGCAAGATACACGCGCGCGTGCACGCCCGCATCCGTCCGCCCACAGCCAGACATATGCACCTCATGCCCGACGATCATCTGTGCCGCTTTTTCAAGCGTCTGCGCGACCGTCGCAAGGTTTTTCTGCACCTGCCAGCCGTGGTAGGCTGTTCCAAGATATGTCAGAACCAAAGCAATATTTCGCATAGCCACCTCACAGACCGAGTGCATTCAGTATGAGCATGACCGCGATCAGTACCGCACCGTAAAGATACGCAAAAATGTCACCGCGCTGATAGCGCAGAAGCTTCATTTTTGTGCGTCCATCGCCACCCTGATAGCAGCGGCACTCCATTGCAGTCGCAAGCTCGTCCGCGCGGCGGAATGCACTGATAAAAAGCGGAACAAGGATCGGAATGAGCGCTTTTGCGCGGTCAATGATCGACCCTGTTTCAAAATCCGCACCTCTTGCCTTTTGTGCGGAGATGATCTTGTCTGTTTCCTCGATGAGCGTGGGGATAAAGCGAAGTGCAATGCACATCATCATGGAAAGCTCATGCACGGGCACACGGATCTTCTTCAGCGGGGAAAGGAGCGCCTCCAGTCCATCCGTAAGTGCAATGGGCGATGTGGTATAAGTCAGCAGGAACGTTCCCGAAATAAGCATCAGAATGCGCACGACCATGAAAAAGGCGCGAACGATGCCCTCGGAATAGATGGTGATAACGCCAAAATGCACGAGCGGTTCGCCCTCACCTGCGGTGAAAAACAGATTCAAAACGCCCGTGAACACAAGGATCATCACAAGCGGTTTCATGCCACGAACGATGGATCTTGGTGGGATCTGAGAGATCTTAACGATCGCTACGAGCACCAAAAACATCAAACCATAGGAGATCCAGCTCGTTGCAAGAAAAAGCGCAACGATATACACGACCAAGAGCACAAGTTTCGTGCGCGGGTCGAGCCGATGCACAGGGGAATTCCCTGGGAAATACTGACCGAGGGTGATGTCTTTAAGCATGGCACTTCCCTCCCTGATACTGTTCGAGTGCTTCGACCGCCTGCGAGAGCGTGTATACGCTCGGTACATCCATGCCGAGCTTCTTTAGCTCGAGAAACACCTGCGTGACCTGCGGAATGTTCAGACCCATGTCCACAAGCTCCTGCGCGTGCTCGAATACCACTTTCGGGGTCGCATCGAAGACAAGGCGGGACTGGTTCATCACGAGCAAGCGGTCTGTCAGGCGCGCCACATCCTCCATGGAGTGACTGACCATCATGACCGTCGCATTTTTCGCTTTGCGGTATGCTTCGATATTTGCAAGGATCTCTTCCCGACCGCTCGGGTCTAGTCCTGCAGTGGGTTCGTCAAGGATAAGCACCTCGGGTTCCATCGCGATCACGCCCGCGATCGCGACACGGCGCTTCTGACCGCCAGAAAGATCAAATGGCGACACATGGAGCTGTTGCTCCGTCAATCCGACAAATCCCGCCGCCTCGCGAACACGGCGATCGATTTCCTCTTGCGAAAGTTTCATATTTTTCGGTCCAAAGGCGATATCCTTATAGACCGTTTCTTCAAAAAGCTGATATTCGGGGTACTGAAATACAAGACCGACGCGAAAGCGTGCCTGTCGCGTCAGAGCTTTATCTGACCAGATATCCTTGCCACCGAGCAAAATCTCGCCAGAGGTCGGGCGAAGCAAACCATTAAGATGCTGCATGAGCGTCGATTTTCCCGAACCAGTATGTCCGATAATACCGACAAATTCGCCCGGTGACACGCTGAAAGACACCCCATCGAGCGCCTTGTGCTCAAAGGGTGTGCCAGCGGAATATACATAGGTGAGGTCTTTCACCTGCAAAATAGGTTCCAATGTCGTTCCTCCTATGGTTCAGACGGATTTGCATAAGCGCGGAAGATCGCCTGCGCACACTCCTGCGGAGAAAGGCAGTCAAGTGGCAACGTAGCACCGCGCTGATCTAGCGCCCAACATAGCTCCACCGTTTCAGGCGCGGCAAGCCCCATTTCGTGCAAAAGCGCCACCTGAGAAAAAACAGCCTGTGGCGTGCCATCTGCCGCAACTTTTCCCTTGTGCAGGACGACGACACGCTGTGCCATCGCGGCTTCATCCATATGGTGCGTAATGAGCACGACGGTGATGCCTTTTTCACGATTGAGGCGCGCGATCGTTTCCATCACCTCGCGGCGACCGCGGGGGTCAAGCATAGCCGTCGGCTCGTCGAGTACGATGCATTTTGGTTGCATCGCGATCACGCCAGCGATGGCGATGCGCTGCTTCTGTCCACCCGAGAGCAAATGCGGTGCGTGCTCGCGGTATTCATACATCCCCACCTGCTCGAGCGCACGATCAACGCGATTGCGGATCTCAGGGCTTGCGATGCCGAGATTTTCAGGTCCAAATGCAACATCCTCTTCCACGACGTTCGCTACGATCTGATTGTCGGGATTCTGGAAAACCATGCCGACCCTACGACGCACAGCGATCAACTGATCGGGATCGGAGGTATCGAGCCCACCGACCCAGACCTTGCCGCCGCACGGGAGCAGGATGGCATTAAAATGCTTTGCAAGGGTGGATTTGCCACAGCCATTGCTGCCGAGGATCGCAACGAAGCTCCCCTCCTCCACCGAAAGGTTCATATCTTCAAATACGGCGACACAGGGCGTGTCCTCCACGCCCTGATACGTATACGCCAGATGTTCAACTTTAATAATATCGCTCAATTCAAAACACTCCTGCGAAACCGCTTACTTATCGGGTGTCCAGCGTCCAGTTGCGCCGCACGGAAGCACGAGACCAGATCCCTTGACAGGCAGTCCAAGCTCACCTGCCTCAGTATGTCCACCGAAGCGCTCACCAAACACGACATCTGCCGCATAGGACACAGCAGACGGTGCAAGCCCCGTCGTATAGGAATTGATGATGACAAAAAGCGGATCATCCGACAGAAGCTTCGCTGTTTCCTGCAAAAACGGGAAAAAGCTCGTTTCCATCTTCCAGATCTCACCACTCGGACCACGTCCATAGCTCGGTGGATCCATGATGATGCCATCATAGCGCCGTCCACGGCGGATCTCACGCTGAATAAACTTCGCGCAATCGTCCACGATCCAATGGATCGGACGGTCTGCAAGCCCACTCGCCTGCGCATTCTCTTTTGCCCATGCGACCATACCCTTGGATGCATCCACGTGCCACACTTCTGCACCACCTGCCGCCGCGGCAAGGGTCGCGCCGCCCGAATAGGCGAACAGATTCAGCACGCGCACGGGGCGCTTCGCCGCCGCAGTCGCAACTTTCTCGCGGATGAAATCCCAGTTTGCAGCCTGCTCAGGAAATACGCCCGTGTGCTTAAAGTTCATGGGCTTTACATTAAAGGTAAGATAGTCCTTATAGTGGATCTGCCAGCGCTCAGGCAGATCGTGGTCAGACCAGTGCCCACCGCCCGTATTGGAGCGGATATAGCGCGCATCATAGCGCTTCCACTCGGGTGCCGTGTGGGGCGTGCTCCAGATGACCTGTGGGTCGGGGCGGACGAGGATATATTTCCCCCACCGCTCCAGACGCTCACCATCAGAGGTATCAAGCACCTCGTATTCTTTCCATGCATCGGAAATCCAGATCATAAATCTGCTCCTTCTCTTTGTGTATCAGGGCTGATTCGTATCCGTCGGGTCAGTAGATGCCGTCGGATCTTCGCCCTTGTTTGCTTCCTCTTCTTCTTTCTTTGCAGCTTCCTCTTCTTCCTTGCGCTTTTCTTCCTCGTACTTCTCCCAAGCTTCCTTGGTGTGGACGGGGCAGACGATATACGGCGCATGCTCATCCTTGTTGGCATTGCCACTAAAGCCGTGCCAATCGATCGCATTGCCATTCTTATCAACAAGGTAGACGTAGTTATCCTGCGTATAGACATCCAAAAGTCCAACATTATCGGCGCGCTTGAGTTCATCGACCTCAGTCTGAGTCATTTTTACAAGTGACTTCTGCTCGATCTTCACGACATAGTCAGGATCGTTCAGTGCTTGGAACTTTTCGCAATACTGCGTTGCCACGCCGTTGCCCGTCACGCAATAATCGACGAGCACGTGCTTATCGCAGTAGCCGCTGGGGTAGTCCTCCGAATAGCAGTATGCCTGCGAAACGCGGGTGATCTCGCGCACGTCCTCTCCGCATGCTTTCGTCGCGATGAGACCAGAATCGAGGCAGACCGAAACAGAGCGGAAATTCGAGCCATCGTAAATAGAACCCTTAGAAAGTCCCTCATGGATGGGCTGCATGACCTTTTTCCAAAGCGTAACAGCAGGGTTCGCGCTGACATTGATCGCCTCGGGCGTATCGTAACCTGTCCAGACAGCTGCCGTATAGTGCGAAGTAAAGCCACAGAACCAGCGGTCTTTATTGCTCGAGGTCGTACCAGTTTTACCCGCAACATTCTGCCCTGCAAATGCGGCGTTTGCGCCCGTACCAGAGTTTGCCGCAACATAGAGGCAGTAGTTCATATAGTTCGCCGTTTTTTCGCTCATTGCGCGGTAGGTATTCTGCTCATTGTCAAGGACAACATTGCCCTCGCTGTCGAGCACCTTTGTATAGGTCCTCGCTTCGCGATAAACACCGCCATTTGCAAAGGCAGAATATGCATTTGCCATATCCCGCACCGTTGCGCCGACGGTCAGCGCGCCCATACCAAGCGGCGAATAGCCGAGGTCGGAGAGTTCTCTGCCAGTCGATGTGGTATAGCTCGAAACAAGCGTCGAGATGCCAAGATTATTCTTCGCAAAGCTGTATGCGTAGTCAAAACCGATCTTATCAAGGGTGTTGACCGAGATGGCGTTGACCGAGCGGCGGATACCATCGAGGATGGTGTAAGAATACTCATACTTTCGGTTATCGTTCTTCGGGAAGTTGCCACCAGAATAGCTGATCGGCAGATCCTTGACGACTGTTGCAGGGCTGATCACGCCTGCTTCAAATGCAGGTGCATAGACAGACACGGGCTTCTGCGAAGAACCTGTCTGAAGTTTCGCCTGCGTTGCGCGGTTATACGCAAAGTGAACGGTCTTTTCACCGACACCACCCGCGATCGCAACGATATCGCCCGATTCATTGTCGATCACAACGATCGCAGACTGGAGCTGTTGCGCGCTGTTCGTTTTGGGGATCTGGCTGAGGTCGGTGTAAATCGCATCGACCTGCGCCTGTACGTCCAGATCGATGGTCGTATAGATATTGTAGCCACCGCGCTGGATGCGCAGACGGTAAACATCCTTGCCCTCTTTATCGAGCGAATCCCAGTCGATGCCATCCGCTGCCGCAAGGTCGCAAGCAACATCGTCAATGACCGCATCGACAAACCATGAATACACATCCTGCGAGGCATCCACGCGCACGTCAGTCTGAGTGCCGCAGACGGGGCAGAAATAATTGTCGCCCTCTTTTGTAAACGTGCCGACCGTGCCCTCATAGCCGCAGTCGTCATTTTCGCAGACGCTCCACTTATCCTCGGCATCGATGCCACTCTTGAAAACGATCGCCTGATTGACCGCCTCTTCGTATTCCTCATCCGTAAGCATCTCTTGCTCATGCATCTGATCGAGGACATTGAGCTGACGGATGCGGTTGCGGTCTGCACCGCTCGTCATCTTGCCACGGTAAGAAAGGGTCGAGCTGTACGGTCCGAAAAGCGAGGGGTTATTGGTAATGCTGATGAGGCTCGCGCATTCTGCCGCCGTGAGCGATTGCAGTTCTTTTCCGAAATACTCTGCCGCCGCACTCTTGACACCATAGCATCCGCTTCCGAGGTAGATCGTATTGAGATACCATTCCATAATGGTATCCTTATCATATTTCTGCTCAGCGTGGATGGCGCGGAAGATCTCCATGACCTTACGCTGGACCGTCACGCTGTCCTCACCCGTATCATTTTTAATGAGCTGCTGGGTAATGGTCGAACCACCGAATGTGGAACTGCCACCCATGAACATATTCACGCACGCCTTGATGGTCGTGATCCAGTCAACGCCCTGATGCTCATAAAATCGCTTATCCTCGATCGCAACAGTCGCATTGATCAGATCCTGCGGGATCTCATCGATGCTCGCCCATTGGCGATCGACTGTTGTGTGGATGCGCTGTAAAAGCTGGATATTTCCCTGCGAATCGAGCGCATAGATAGAAGATGTCTGATCGAGATCAGAAATGTTCAGCTCATAGCTCTGCGATTCGATAAGGATATCATTTTGCAGATAGTCGCCCAAGATCCCGATAAAGACGAGCCCGCAGACGACCACGATCAGCAGAACGGTCGCCACAGCGCCAAGTGCGATCTTGAACGCGGAGAAAACCGCCATCCATGCCGAGTACATAACACGCAGGATCGGATTGGGCTTCCATTCCTGTCTGGGAATTTTATTTTTCCGTTTTCTTTGGAACGAATCCCACAGTTGCTTCATATTCATAAATATAACCTCCATTACAGCAGCGCAGGCTGCACGGTAACAAACAAGTTAAGCTACTGATACCACCGACATACTATCAGCCGTATAATTATAGCACACTTGAAAGCAAAACGAAAGCCCTAATTTCTTAATAAACTTTGAATATCGAGGAAATACTACTTTCAAAGGAGGCGGTCACGATCGAAAGAAAGAGAATTTGCGCGATATTGCTGGCGTTTGCCTTTCTCCTCGGTGTCAAAGATGGGTATATCGCCCTCTGGCGCGCAGGAGAGAGCACACCGCTTAAAGTATTCCCCTACCGCGTCGCATCACTCCCACCTGCGGATCAAAAGGCGCTAAAAAAGGGGATCTATCTTGAATCGGAGCAGGCGCTTCGGGCGCTGATTGAGGACTATTTATCGTAAGAAAAAAGATTTAGAAAAATTCCTCTTGATTTTATTGCGATGACCGATTAGAATATAGACAAACGGAGCATTCTTTAATCGGAGGCAAAGCAGATGGAGAATCATTACGGTTCGGATTTTATCACGATCGTTGACGAGGACGGCACCGAGTTTGAGCTTGAGGTGCTGACCACGCTCGAATGGAATGGCGAAAGCTATATGGCTGTGATCCCCGCGCAGGATGCGGACGATCATGCTGATTATGAAGTGAGCATTCTCAAATCCGTCGAAGAGGACGGCGAGAGCATCCTCTGTGCGATCGAGGATGAGCAGGAACTTCAAGCGGTGTACGATCTGATCATGGATCAGCTTTATGAAGAGGAAGAAACAGAGGATTAAACCTGTTTTCTTTCCTGCTTGGTACGTGGTGCATCTATTTGGACCCACATTTTTGAATCGGGAAGTTTGACTTCCATACTGGGTTAGCAGGCCTCCCGCCTACGCTTTGACGATAGGTGGATGTTGGAAGCAGTTAAGGTATGGAGCGGCATCCCACCTGCCACTCGTGCAGGTCACAACTGATGTATTACGGCTAAAGCGGGGTGCATGGGGAGCAATTTGCTCCCCATGTTTTATTTTTCAGCGCAATTTCAGCTTTCGGACGAATAAAAATGGAATAAACTATTAATTTTTTGTATTTTTCCTGCATTTTCTGCATTTACCCCTTGCAACCTTCAGCAAAATCGTTTATAATACCGAGGTCTATTCGCAAGTTTCTAAGGAAGCTCTGATTAAATCAGCAAGAACCGATGCCGAAAGATTTTGGTTCAGGCGAACGCTTCCAAAACGGAGGAATACTGTATGTATTTCCCGTTTTGGAAACGGAACGACTGGGACAAAAGATCCAGCACTCGGTCGCAGATGATTTATTCAGAGATTCCCTAATTGCGACGAGTAACAATGAGAGGAATTGATCAAATGAGTGCATCCAGCAAGAAGAAGCTTCGCAATGCCGAGCAGCTTGACAAGATGACCGAGCGTCAGGTCGCTGAGGCAAAAGAAGCCAAGAAAACCAAACTTTACACCGTTGCGTTCTGCGTCGTGATCGCCCTGATGGTGCTGATCGTGATCGGCTCTACCGCTTACAACGCATACAAAAACAGCGGCATCCCCGCTCGCAACACGGTCGCGGCAACTGTCGGTAGCCACGAGCTGTCGAGCGCAGAGCTCAATTACTACTTCGTTGACTCTGTCAACAGCTTTATCAATCAGTACGGCGACTACATCTCCTACTTCCTGAGCACCTCCACCCCGCTTGATCAGCAGATCTACGATCAGACTACGGGCGAGACTTGGGCAGACTACTTCGTGGATAACGCTGTCTACAATGCATCTTCCATCTATGCCCTCGTAGACGAGGCAGAGAAGAACGGCTTCACGCTCGAGCAGTCTGTTTACGACGATATCGACGCAGACTTCGATGAGCTTGAAGAGTATGTCGTTTCCAATGGCTACAAGAGCCTCAATGCATATCTGCAAACCACCTACGGTGCTGGCGCAACGAAGGACAGCTACCGTGACTACATGGTGAAGAACAACATTGCAAATGCATACTACACCGAGTATTCTAACAATCTGACCTACACCGACGCAGACCTGCGTGAGGCTGAAAAGGACAATCTGGCACAGTATTCCAGCTACACCTACAATAGCTACTACATCAGCGCTTCCAAGTTCCTTGAAGGCGGCACGACCGATGAGGATGGCAACACCACCTATTCCGATGAGGAGAAGGCACTTTCCGTCACCAATGCTGAGGAAGCCGCAAAGAGCCTCACGACTGAGGACATCACGACCGTCGAGGCATTCAATGCCGCGATCGCAGGGCTTTCCATCAATGCTGATTCCGAGACGCTCGTAACGAGCACCGCATCCGTTGATGTTTCCTACACCAAGATCGACTCCACCATCCGCGAGTGGATCACCGATGCATCCCGCGTCGAGGGCGATCTGACCTATATCCCCTACACCTACACTTCCACCGATTCCGATGGCAACGAAACCACCACGACCAACGGCTACTATGTCATCCGCTTCATCGCCGAGAACGATAACAACTATCCTCTGGCTGATGTGCGTCACATCCTCGTCGTTCCCGAGGGCGGCACTTACAATTCCAGCACAGGCTACTACGATTACACCGACGAAGAGCTCGCCGCTGCTAAGGCAGTTGCCGAAGAGATCTACGAGTCTTGGAAGTCTGGCGAAGCAACTGAGGAATCCTTTGCTGCACTTGCAAACGAGAAGTCCGACGATGGCGACGGCACGACTGGCGGTCTGTACACCGACATTTACCCCGGCCAGATGGTCACGAACTTCAACGACTGGTGCTTCGAGGCAGGTCGTACTAAGGGCGACACGGGCATCATCGAGTCCCCCTACGGCTGGCACATCATGTACTATAGCGGCGACAGCACGACGCTTTACCGCGATTACCTGATCCAGACTGACCTGCACAAGGCTGATCTGAGCAGCTGGAATTCTGCTCTGGTCAATGCAATGGAGACGGAAACGCTTGACACTTCCTACCTCTCCACCAGCCTCGTTCTCACGAGCTCTGCATCCTAAACCATGAATAAAAATCACCTCCTGCGGTAAAGCTTACCAAGGGAGGTGATTTTTTGCGTCTGAGGTCATGGTTTTGGATCGCGCTTGCAGGACTGGGTGCAGGAGCGGCAAACGGTCTGTTCGGCGGTGGTGGCGGGATGCTTCTTGTTCCGCTCCTTTCGATGGCGGATATTTTAGACGACGGGGAAATATTCCCGTCGTCCATATGCATCATTTTGCCGATCTGCGTCGTGTCGCTCCTGATATCTGCTTTTACCGGAGAAGTCGCGTGGATGGACGCGCTCCCCTATCTCATCGGCAGCACGATCGGCGGGATCGCCGCAGGACTTTGGGGGCAGAAGATCCCAACTGCATTCCTTCACCGCGCGCTCGGAATTCTGATATTGTGGGGAGGCATCCGCTATTTATGCTAGATTCCTTTTGGTTTTCCGTTCTCGTTGGGAGCGTGCTCGGCTTTCTTGCAGGGCTCGGGGTCGGTGGCGGAAGTCTGCTTATTTTGTGGCTGACTGGTGTACTTCAAATGGATGCGTCCACCGCACGGAGCATCAATCTTCTCTTTTTCCTCCCCGCGGCGATAATATCGGTCATTTTTCGCAAAAAGCAAGGAAAACTCCCTTTTCGCAAGATCATGCCCGCTATTTTGGCAGGTGCACTCAGCGCAGGCGTATTTTCCCTTTTGCGAATGCATATCGAAACAGAAGTTTTAAGGAAATTATTCGGAATATTACTATTGGTCACAGGTATCCGTGAGATTTTTTACCATAAAAAGACAGCCACGCGCTAACGTGGCTGTCAAGCATGTGTTACCGTTTTCCGCTATTGAGATATCCCTCAAGGATCAGCGAAGCGGCGACGGCATCGACGGTATTTTTCCGCTTCTGCCCATGGTAATTGTGCTGAGATAGGATATTGTGCGCTTCGACCGTCGTGCGGCGCTCGTCCCACATATCCACCGCAAGCGAAGTCGCGACAGAAAGCTTCTCGGCAAACTCACGGCAAAGTGCGGCGCGCGGACCTTCTGTGCCGTTCATATTGCGCGGAAGTCCAACGACGATCTTTCCGACGGAATTTTCCTTGCAAAGCTTTACGATATCCGCGATCGCCTTTTCGGTGTTTCTGCTCGGGACGACGTAGGTCGATCCGACGATCGAGCACGTCAAATCAGAGATTGCAATGCCCGTTCTCGCATCGCCATAATCGACACCCATGATCTTCATAAATTACTCCACCTTTCGATTCAAAAGTTTTCTCCATTGTACTACAAAATTCCAGAAAAATAAAGAAAAATCTTATTGACAATTATTTCCCCCTGTGATAGAATACTTTTACCTGTGAAAAAGGGCTTATTTTTTTGCGGTCTTTTTTCAGCTTCGGGCGGGAATTGTAGTGCCCGCTTCCTAAATTTTTTACTGGGCGAAGTGATACAGGGAGGCAATTTTTAAGGAGGTGCCGTTATGCGCGTTAAGGTCACT
>CAZVJJ010000008.1:0-58486 GCA_964627295.1 uncultured Oscillospiraceae bacterium
GCACCCATAACTTCCAACAAGTCCGCCAATTCCTCAAGCGACTTGCTCTGCTGATACTCCGCCAGCTCCTCATCTAGTTTCGCATCCAGCTCTCGAAGATAGGCATCATGAGGTAGCACTTCTACAACGCAAGTTTTTCCAGAGGCTTCGATAATATCTGGAATCCTGTCACGGACAAGTTTATTATGAATCGTATGCTTTTTCATAGCATTTATCCTCTCTTGCGCCTTCGTATAGTAATAGACAAATCCTTTACATACACAATGATCTTTCGTTGCAATTTCAGCTGAAACGATATCAAAGAGGTACTCAGTAGCAGAAATAGACGAACCATTTAGGATCTTTCCAACCAAATAGTCTGTCGGAGATTGTCCCAGGCGCTTTTGGAATGCTGTTTCAAAAACCTTGGGATTTTTACTTATCTGAGGTATTTTAGCTTTTTTGCGTTCCCTTGCCGTATTGCCTTGCTTCATAATCATACCTCTCCCCCCTTTTTTAATATCATACCATATCAAACAGTCGTTCACAATACCGAATTGCAGAAATCAGCCTTTTCTTTGTCTATGGCAGTGCAATATTTGATTATTTTACTGCTAATCCAGTTTTCAATGAACTATGGTCCTTCAGCATACTCTTTCTGGCAATCTTCATTGCTTCCACGGATTCTTCTGCATCTTAGATTTTTGCCTTCAGAAACTTCTTCTCCTTTCCGTCGGCGACATCGAGTTACAGCCCAAATTCCGTCAAGCCCTTTCTATTTTCACGATGTTCTGAACAAATTGGTCATACAGAGATTTATGGTAAGATTACAAAATAATACTGACAAATATGCCTCCTGCATAACAAACACTATAGTCCATCGCCGCCACAAAGCTTTCCGGGAAATTTTGCCGACAACAATTTTTTGTGAATTTTTCCAAATCCGAACTTGACTTAATATATATAATTACCTTGGTTGTACGCCAATTTGAAACAGGAGGATGTATTTTATGCTTTTTTTCACACTCAATCTTAGTGGTACGGACGAAGATGCTTCGGTATTGCACGACTGCCTAACAGAATGGGACGATTGTTTTGAAGATGACGAGCCGTCCTCGGAAGTAATCGTTGACGATGGCGATGAGGGGTTGTATCATCATGACGATATAGGCGAAGTACAAGATCTGGCAATTAGTATAGCCGAAGCACTTTCATATTCTGAGTTTACCATCAAAGGATACATCGATACCAGCGAATCTGCCAGTGAGTTTATGGATTTTCTTATTACATACAAAAACAATACGCTTGTATAGCAGCGCATTTACCGAAGCCAGCATGGAATTGATGCTTCGGACGCTGTATTTTTCGTCCCAAAGATACTTTTTATACTGAATTACCCGCTCCTTCGTCACGGGTAAACCATTAAGAAATTGCATAAAACGGATACTATCCCGACGATATTTTTCTATGGTGTTTTGCGCCTTTTCGCTACTTTGCAAATGCTCCACAAAATGCACGATCATCTCCTGGGTCAATACGTTCTCCATTCAAAAATCCTCCTGATGTTTTTCTTTCTATTGTAACATAAAGAAAAGGCAGACAACATGGAAGTCCATGTTGTCTGCCTTATTTGAGGTCTGGGCGAATTGCCTGACCTCAACTTTTTGTATGTGAGAGAAACTCTGCTTTTTATTTAGGTGCTTTATTCTCAACGTTTGAATTTGATCGCAACGAACAAACCTGCGGCGAGGATGGCGAGGGTGACTGCGAGCAAGATCCATTGGGAATTTCCGTTTGTGGATGTTACGCCCGACTGTGCGTGGTCAGGGAATGTGCCTTGCATACCGCCATTTTCTCCGCGGAAGGCACTATCTGCTCCGTCTGGGGTGCTCATACCGTCGGGCAATTCCATTCCATCGGGGATGTTCATACCATCTTGTGCATCCATGCCGTCAGGAAATCCCATACCATCTTGTGCGTCCATGCCGTCAGGGAATCCCATACCATCTTGCGTGCCCATACCGTTGGGGAATCCCATGCCATCTTGTGCGCCCATGCCATTTGGAATATTCGTTCCATCGGAAGAGCCCATGCCGTTCGGCGGGGTCATGCCGCCCTGTCCGCCGAAGCCTGAGAATGCTTGCCCTGCATCGGTGCTTTCATCGGCGCTGGGCGGGGTATTTCCGTTTCCCGACTGCTCTGGCATCTGCATACCGCCCTGACCATTGGGCATTTGCATACCGTCTTGCCCATTCGGCATCTGTGGCATTTGCATTCCACCGTTTTCGCTGGCGTCGGGAGACGTTCCGCTCGGCATTTCATTGCGATCGCCGCCCATTTCGGGCATCGCGCCCAGATTTCCACCGCCGCCATTATTCATCGTGCCCATGTCGGAGAGGTTGATTGAGGACGCGTCCACGTTCCCCGCTTCGCCTGCAAGCTGTGCCGCGATGCTTTGCGAACGGAGATTGCAAAAATCTTTCAGCGTCTGCACGCCTGTTTCAAATTCCTCATAAGTACAGAATTTTGTCGGATCGCGCTCTACGTAAGGGGCGATCAGCGTTTGTGCCTGAGAAATGATTGCGGAAATGTCCACCTCATCGAGGAATTGCGCAAAATATGCGTGGTATTTCTCGGTGTATTCTTCGCTTGCAAAGATCCAGTCGATCATCGGGCGATCAGAGCCAGTGACTGAAAGCGGAGAATCGATATCATCGTTGACCGCCGTCGATGCCTGATTGCCTTGGAACGTGCCAAAGGCTAGATTGTAATCCCACGGGATCATGGAAAGCTTCCCATCCGCTTCGTAGAGGTAGTAGTTATGGATCATTGAGCCCGTGTAGCTATCTGCATTGACGACATAATTGTGCACGACGAAGTAGCGGAGCACCGCTTCGGTATCGAGCGCCGACACATCCCCCTCGCTCAACGCTTTCAGCGCGGCGATCAGGCGCTTTTCATCTGCATCGGTCACGTCGGTCTTTGCGCTGCTGAAAATGGTGGAATAGCTCTCGGGATCGTCGTCGATGTACTGAAGCTTCGTCGCCTCAGACCCCATATCCATGCCGCCGAAGCCACCTGCTTTCTCAAACGATGCTGTTCCCATAAATTGCTGCATAAGTTTCTGCACCGTGTCTTGATCGAGCGAGGAAATGACCGTCTGGATAGTTTCCATGGTCATGTTCTCAAAATCAACGCCATCGAGCACCGAAGTATCCAGTCCCAACGATTCAAATGCACTTTTGACCGTTTCTTCATCGAGCGAAAATCCAGATCCATCCGTGCTATTCGGCCGGATCATGCCCATCTGAGGGATATTGGCATTTCCCTGCATCGCGCCAGAAGCATCCGCATCCTCGAATGTGCCCATGAAGTCCTCAAAGTCAAAATCCATGCCGTTGCCACGGCCGCCACCCATATTGATGCTGTCGGGCTTGTAAAGCTCCCCATAGTCGCTCCCATAGTTGCGCTGAAGGAAGCTCTCTTCCACCGCTTCGACAGCCAGATACAGTCCCCAGTCCTCACCGTTGACAGTCAGATACGCATAACTGCACAGCGGTGCGGCAACGCCGAATTCGTTCATCATCTGATACGTCAGATAATCCTTCATCATGGTGTTGTCCTGGATCAGATTGTTCAGGCTCAGTTTGTCAAGGCCATAATAGCTTTTGCTCGAATCATAGTGATCGAACTCGATCTTGAAGCTATAGCGGTCGGAATCCATAGCGGCGACTGTGCTGAGGGATGTATTCCCCTTTCCGCGAATGCCGACCGAGGATACGCTCTCGCCATCGATCACGACGCTACAGACGGAATACTCCTCGCTTTGCGCAGTCGATAAAAATGCATCCCAGTCGTCGATCACGATATCGATGGTATGCACTTTCGATGTATCGAACAGCCGTGCCTCATAGCCGAGCGTTTTCGCCTGAACCTGTATGCCCAGCGCCTCGCCGTTCATGAACAGGATCGTGATCACAAGCGCCACAATAACTGCAAAAATGCAGATCCTGTCGATTTTCCTGCTTGTACTCATGGCATCAACCCATGTAGTCGCCGTTATAGCTTACAAGGACAGCGCTTCTGACACCCGAAACGCGGGAAAGTGCGGTGACGAAATCGGTATTATCCTCTTTCAGGCGAACTTCAAGGTTCAGCTCCACCTTGCCTGCGGTCGCAGTCTTGCTCTTGACGACATAGCGCTCGACATAGGGGGCAAGGAGCTCCTTTGCCTTGTTCTCGCTTTCCTGACAGTCGCACTCGAGCACCAGAATATACGGATGCACATGGGACTTGTGATTGACAAAAACAAGCAGGATCACACCAATAATGACGCTTCCGATGACTGCAAGCGGGATCATACCCGCCGCCAGCACGATGCCCACGGCGATCGACCAGAACAGGAACGCGATATCCAGCGGCTCTTTGATCGCCGTGCGGAAGCGGACGATCGACAGCGCGCCGACCATGCCAAGAGAAAGCACGACGTTGCTCGTGACCGCAAGGATCACAACGGTCGTGATCATGGTCAGGGCGATCAGCGTTACGCCAAAGCTCGACGAATACATCACGCCGTTAAATGTTTTCTTGTAGACCATGAAAATAAACAAGCCAAGGCAAAACGCCAGCGCGAGCGCAATGCCCATATCGAGAATGCTGACTGCATTCACATTTTCCAGAAAGCTGGATTTGAAAATATCATTGAATCCCATAATTTTTTACTCCTTAATCATACATTCTGCAAATTTGATATTTGGAAAAGGCGCTCGTGTGGCGACCTTCCAGTTGGACGATATCCCGAATCACGCTTGGCAAAAATGCATCCCACTTCACTTCGAGAATGATGGGGGAATCTCCCGCCGCGATCGTAACGCAGTCGGGATTCAGAAAGTCCACCGACCGCAGGCCTGTACGGATATCATAATCAAGCGTCACGCGCACATTGCCCGCCGCATAGGTAAACGGTTCGCGCGTATAATCGACGATGGTTTTTGGTCGCAAGCCCTGTGCATACATTTTCTCGTACAATTCGCGCACCAACGGGCGGTCAGCTTGCTTCATCCATGCCCATTCGCCATCTACGATCGACTGCGCTTCCGCCGCAGTCAATTCTGCCATTTCCTTACTGCCAAGACCGTTTCGCTTGCTCTTTTTCTCGAGGTGAATGACAGAGGTATCGTGATTATAGTATCGGATGCGGAATTTTTCCCGATTATTCACACCGTCCACCTTTTCCCGAAGTGCTTTATCTGCGGCATTGTCAAAATATAGACTGCGGATAAAATATTTGCCGTCTTTCGCGTTTGCATCCCGCCGCATGACTGCACCAAGGCGCTGTCGCAATACGAGCATATCCGCATAATTGATCTCGTGCTTCCATTCATGACGGTAATCCATTCCGATCACCCCCTTTCGCATAACCATCATATCGGTTGAAGCTGAATAGAGCCTTAAAACCAGAAGCCAGAACCGCTATTTTTCTGTAAACAAAATGCAAACTGTGCTGAAGCAGTCGCAACAGCACAGTTTTCTCTAGCTCACAGGGAGCTGAACGAAGAACGTATTTCGTCCCTCCTTGCTCTCTGCCCATATTTTTCCCTTGTGTGCCTCTACCACAGATTCTGCAATAGCAAGCCCCAGTCCATAGCTTCCATTCATCGCCCTTGCCTTATCCGCCCGATAAAAGCGCTTAAAAATGTTCTTCAGATCCTCTTTCGAGATCGGTTCGCCCATGCTGGAAACGGCAAGCGTACAAACGCGCCCATTTTGCATCAGCTCCACGGCAACCGTCCCATTGGGCACAGAATATTTCAGCGCATTATCAAGAAGCACGTCAAGCACCTGATACAAATGCTGCTCGCTTCCGCGAATGCAGATCCCGTCCACCACCGTGCTGATTAGCCCCAGCCCTTTTTCCTCATAGAGTAGCTGAAAGGACAAAATCGCATCATTGACAAGCTCGCTAAGATCCAGTTCGTCAAATTTCATTTTCAGCGTGCCATTGTCCACGCGCGCCATTTCGAGCATATTTTCCACAAGTGCACGCATCTGGTAGGTCGTGGAGAGGATATTGTGCGAGAAATTCTGCCGTTCTTCTTCGGTCGTTTCCTCATTTTGCATCAGCTCTGCATTTGCCATGATGACCGCAAGGGGCGTTTTCAGCTCATGGGACGCATCCGCCACAAATTGTCGCTGCTGATCCCACACGACCGCCACAGGCTTGATGACCCAATGTGAAAGCAGAATGCTGATGCCGAAAAATACGACCGTCGCACCCACAAAAACGGCAATGGAGCTATAAATCATATTCGTAAGGGTCGCCGCTTCCGTGGTCGTATCGGAAAATACGATCAAAAATCCCATCGGGGACGTCGATTTCAGATACCGCAGATCATGCGCACGCAATTCCCCTGTTTCGCCATCTGCCTGCAATGCCGCATTGACGATCTCTTGAATGTATTCCCGATCCGAAAGGTCGAAATATCCGCCACTTGCGGTGATCAGCTCTCCCCTGCTGCTGATCTGCACCGTAAAGAAAGGCAATCGCACCTCTTCTGAGGGCTTTCCCAGACTGCCCTGCTGAAAAGGGTTATCTGCGATCCTGCGCATCATGCTGATGCTCTGCATTTGCATATTCTGCCCAGTAAAATGGATCACAACGCCCAGAATACCGCCGAGCATCAGCATGACGATCGCCATGATCACGCAGACAAATTTGATTCGCAGTTTTTGGATCAAGCGTCCTTCACCTCCAGATGGTAGCCAAGCCCGCGTATCGAAACGATGCGCACATTCGAGCCAACGCTACTGAGCTTCTTACGCAAAATTGCCACATAGACCTCCACATGATTTTCCACCGCGTTGGATTCTAACCCCCAAATGCGGGAAAGGATCGCAGATTTGGAGATATTGCATTTACCCGATTGCAAAAGCAGGCGCATCACGTCGAATTCTTTCGCAGAAAGTCGGACAGTCTTTCCATCGCAAAGCAGGGTGCTCGTGCCGAGGTCGAGCGAAGTGTTGCCAAAGACCATTTCGTTCACCTGTCCCGCCTGCCGCCTGAGCAGCGCATTGATGCTTGCAAATAGCTCCCCAGAATCAAAGGGTTTCGTCAGGTAATAGTCCGCGCCCGCATTGAGCCCCGCGATCCGATCCTGCACGTCAGATCGCGCCGTAAGCATCAAAATGGGGGTGTTGCAATGCTTCATGCGAACCTGCCGCGCGACTTCATAACCGTCCATCTTCGGCATCATCACGTCAAGGATCAGCAGATCATAAATGCCAAGCTCTGCATATTCCTTGCCCGATTCACCATCATACACACACTCGACCTGAAAGCCCTTATGCTCGAGCATCAGTTTGATCGAATCTGCCAGCATTTTTTCATCCTCGATGACTAGGATCTTCATAGGTATGCCTCCCGTAACAGCTTTTTTCTATTATATTACAATCTCAAACTGAAGCAAAGCTGAAAAGGAATAAGTTCACAGTTAATTTACAACGCCTTTCAGCTTAGCTTCAGTAGACGATGCTACCTTAGAAATAGAATGCGCAAGCAATATGACGCAGAAAGGATGTATGAAAATGCGATCTTACGCAAAACAGGAGGGATACCATGATCACCGTTGAGCACTTGACCAAATACTATGGCAATCACTTGGCTGTGGATGATATCTCCTTCGAGATCAGCGAGGGGCACGTATATGGCTTCCTCGGACCGAACGGTGCGGGCAAATCCACCACCATGAACATCATCACAGGCTGCCTTTCGCCTACGGCGGGCACGGTGCGGATCGATGGGCACGACATTTTTGAAGAGCCCGACGATGCCAAGCGCTGCATCGGGTATCTGCCCGAGCATCCCCCGCTGTATATGGATGAATCCCCCGAGGACTATCTGCGCTTCGTTGGCGAAGCAAAGGGTCTGCGCGGCGCGGAGCTCAATAGCCAAGTGCGGGCGGTCATCGAGCGAACGGGCATCGGAAATGTGAAGCACCGCCGCATCTCTCAGCTCTCCAAGGGCTACAAACAGCGCGTGGGCATCGCACAGGCATTGCTCGGGAATCCAAAAGTCATCATTCTCGACGAGCCCACGGTCGGTCTTGACCCCATCCAGATCATCGAGATCCGCGAGCTGATCATGGAACTCGGAAAGACGCATACCGTGATCTTCAGTTCCCATATTCTCTCCGAGGTGCAAGCCATCTGTGACCAGATCCTTATGATCGCCAAGGGAAAGTTGGTTGCATTCGGCTCTGCTGACGATCTTCAAAAGCAACTCTCTGGCGACAATGAGATCATTCTCACGACCGATGCGACGGATACCGAGCTTCGGAACATTGTCGCGGATATCGAAACCGTCACCGATATCACGACCGCCACAGAAGCGGGACTGACCGTCGCGCACATCCACTCACATCACGAAAATATCCATGATCTCTCCGCCGCTGTGTTCCGCGCATTTGCACACAGTGATAAAGTGATCTACGAAATGACCCTGAAGCGGTACGATCTCGAGGATGTGTTCATCGAGCTGACGGAAGCCACACCTGCGGAACGCGCGCAGGAAGATCCGATAGAAAGTGAGGAAGAAGCATGATCGCGATATTAAAGCATGAATTACGCCTGTATTTTCACAGTCTGACCGCCTATGTATTCGGCGCGTTCTTACTGCTCGTCGTCGGCATCGGCGCTATGCGGTATAATTTGCAGGCGGCTGTGAGCAATTTTGAGTACGTGTTGACCTATTCCAGCATGGTATTCATCGTGATCGTTCCGATTTTGACCATGCGCGTCATTGCGGAGGAACGCAAGCAGAAAACCGATCAGCTTTTGTACTCCCTGCCCATTTCCACGACAAAGATCATTCTCGGCAAATACCTCGCCCTGCTGATCCTGTATCTTATCCCGCTGGCGATCATCAGCACATATCCGCTCATCTTCTCCCAGTACGGAGATGTGTATCTTCTGGCATCCTACGGAAGCTTGATCGCCTATTTTGTCATGGGTGCGGCACTGATCGCCATTGGCGTGTTCATCTCTTCCCTAACGGAGAATCAGGGACTTGCCGCAGGCATCGGGATCGCCGCGATCTTGTTTAACTATTTCAGCGTTAGTCTTGCAGAATATGTATCTGCAACTGCCGCAGGCTCTTCGATCGTCCTTTTCGTTCTGGCGGGGCTTCTCGGATGGCTCGTCAAGCATCTCACACAAAACGAGAATCTCGGCTACGGCACGGGGCTGGGGCTGATGGCGGCGGTCGTCGCCGTGTTTTGGCTGGACAGCAGCAAACTTGAGGGACTTGTTCCGAAAATCATGCAAACGCTGAGCCTTTTTGATCGATTCGATACATTCGTAAATGGTGTTTTCGATATGAGTGGCATCGTTTACTATGCATCTATCATTGTTTTCTTCCTGTTCCTGTCGGTGCAGGCACTTGAGAAGCGGAGGTACAACTGATGAAAACGCATTCAAAAAAACAAAATCAGTTGGCTTTGAAAGGCGGTTCCTATTCGCTGATGATGACCGCCGTGGTTCTGGCTCTGCTGATCGTGGCAAATATTTTCGTCTCCGTGATGCCAACGACGCTGACGAAATTCGACATCAGCTCTTCCAAGCTCTACTCGATCACCAGCAACACAAAAGTCGTCGTCAACAACCTACAGCAGGACGTGACGATCTACTGGGTCGTGCAGGCGGACAAAGAGGATGAGATCATTGAAAATCTTCTGAGCAAATACGAAAGCCTCTCTTCCCACATCGATGTGGTGAAGAAGAATCCCGACGTATTTCCCACCTTTACCCAGCAGTATACGGATGAAGATGTGCCCAACAACTCGCTCATCGTCGAATCGGGCGAGCGGTATCGCTACATCAGCAACGACGACATCTACGAATACGAGCTCAATTACTATTCCTATACCTACAGCGTTTCGGGATTTGACGGTGAGGGTGCGATCACCTCTGCGATCGACTACGTGGTGACGGAGGAACTTCCCCAACTTTATGTGCTTGAAGGACACGGCGAGGGCGATCTCCCCTCCACATTCGCCGAATCCATCGAAAAGGAGAATATGGAGCTGACGACCATTTCCCTGCTGACCGTGGACGAGATCCCCGAGGAAGCCGATGCCGTTGTGATCTACGCGCCACAAAGTGATATCTCTGAAGCAGAAGCCACGATGCTCTCTGACTACACCGCAAATGGTGGCAAGCTTCTTGTCATTGCAGGACCTGTCAAGGGTGTGGAATTTACCAATCTGAACAGCCTGCTCGCGACCTACGGCGTGAGCATGAATGAGGGCATCGTCGTCGAGGGAAATCGCGAGAATTATACGGGCTATCCCTATACCCTGCTTCCCAACATGAACAGCAATTCGATCACCGATCCGCTTCTCGAAAGCCGCTACTATGCCATCGTTCCTCTTTCGCAAGGCATGACCGTGGGCACGACCACGAACGGAACGGTGACAGAGCTGATGTACACCTCCGACGAAGCATTCAGCAAGGTTGCAGGCTTTGCGCTCGATACCTATGAATACGAAGAGGGCGATATCGAAGGACCGTTCACGATCGCTCTGCGCATCGATACCAATGGTGGCGGTCAGATCGTGTGGTTCTCCGCATCGGAATTCCTCAATGATATGTACAATGCCTATTCCTCTGGTGCGAACGTCGATCTTGCGATGAACGCCGTTTCGTCCCTCATCGGCGAGCGGGAAGCGCTCTCGATCCGTAGCAAATCGATGAACTATAACTATCTGACGATCACTGAAGAAACCGCTTCCACGCTGAAAGTGCTGATGATCGGCGTATTCCCCCTGCTGTATTTGGGCATCGGTATCGTTGTGATCTTGAGAAAGAGAGGAAAGCAGAATGAAACGGTATAAACGCATTCTTGTCATGCTCGCGATCTTGGTCGTTGCCAGCATCGCGACCGTTGCTCTGACCCAGTACGAAGAAAAGCAGGAGCAGATCCGCACGAGCGATGCCATCATTCTGGAAATTTCGCGCGATACGGTCACTTCCCTTTCGTGGGAATTTTCCTCTGGCGAAGCGCTTGCGTTCGAGAAAATTGACGATGTTTGGACATATCAGGACGATGAGGCTTTCCCCGTGAGTGAAGAAAAAATCTCCCGCATTTTGGAGAAATTTGAGGGCTTCGGCGCAAGTTTTACCATTGAAAATGTGGAAGACTACGGTCAGTACGGACTGGACACACCGAATGCAACGCTCCATCTTGCCACGCAGGAACAGTCCTACGATATCAAGATCGGTTCGTTCAGCAAAATGGATGAACAGCGCTACGTAGACATCGGCGACGGCAATGTTTACCTCGTCAGCAGCGATCCGATGGACTATCTCGAAACAGAGCTCTCCTCGATGATCGCCAACGATGATACCCCCACTTTTGAAAGCGTGCAGGACATCACCTTTACTGGTGCGGAGGAGTACACCATCACCCGCATCGATAATAGTGCCCACACCTATGATCCAGAAAATGACATTTATTTTGTGGAACACGACGGAAAGACCGTCCCTCTCGACAGCACGACCATTCAGACGTATCTAAGCAACGTGAGCACGTTGGCACTTTCGGAGTATGTGACCTACAATGCAAGCGATGATGAGCTGAATGCCTATGGGCTCGATACCCCCCTGCTGTCCATCGCCATAAACTACACCTACACGGAAACGGATGAAAACGGCGAGGAAACGACCGTGTCCGATACCTGCGTGCTTCACATCGGCGAGAATGCCGCACAGCGCGCAGAAGCAGATGCGGCACTTGCCGAGGGCGAGGAAGCTACCGCAGTCGCCAAATATGTCCGCATTGGCAATTCCAAAATCGTTTACACGCTCGATGATCAAGATTTCGCGCTTCTGACCGCCGTATCCTACGACGACCTGCGCCACGATGATGTATTCTGGGCGGACTTCACCCTTGTGACGCAGATCTATATCGCGCTCGAGGGAAATGCGCACACGCTCATCGCCAAATATAACGACGATGGCGAGTGCGAATGGTACTACCAGTACGAAACGCCTGACGAAGATGCAGAAGATGCAGAAGATGCAGAAACCGAGCAGGAAGCACTCGCGATCAGCGACCTAAAAACCGCGCTTCTCGCGCTCACCGCCGACAGCTTCACCGATGAACAGCCCAGCGAAGTAGAAGAACTCGGTCTGACGCTTCACCTTGAAAGCGAGAACTTCCCCATTGTCGAGATCCAGCTTTACCGCTACGACGGAAGCTTCTGCCTTGCCGTGGTGGATGGCGAGCCTGTTTCCCTCGTATCGCGCAGTTCGGTCATGGCACTTGTCGAAGCCGTTCAGGCGATCGTTCTGAGCGCTTGATGGACGAATATCCGCATTTGCGATCATCATTTACCTGCAAGGGGCATCGGAATTCCGATGCCCCTATTTCAAGCTATTGACATTTTTGCAAAATCGCGTATAATAAAATGTGTGTTTCAAAATAGTTGTTATAGAAAGGAGATCACTATGGATCGTTTTTCCGAGATCAAGCGCAAGCTCCTTGCGCTTGCCGAAGCAGATGCTGACATTCTGGCAGTTGTGCAGATCGGCTCAACTGTCCGCGAAACGGAGCACGCGGACGATCATTCCGACCTTGATCTTGTTCTCGCGGTAAAAGAGCCTGCAATGTGGCTCTACGGCGACCGCCCTGCCATGCTCGGGGATATCAAGATCTCCTTTGTTGAGCCGACGCTGGGTGGCGGAATGGAGCGGCGCATCTTATTCGATGGCGCACGCGATGTCGATTTGATCATTTTCACGCCCGAGCAATTCACACGTGCCATCACGGACGGCACGGCTTCGCAGGTGATGAACCGCGGATATCGCGTGCTCCACGATCGCGGGGGCTATCGCGCCATGCTTGCGGAGCATATTTCCTCGGAAATACCCGCCGAATCGATGTCCGAAGCAGAATTTCAGAATCTTGTAAACGATTTCTTCTTCCACACCGTCTGGGGGTACAAAAAACTCCTGCGTGGGGAACTTTGGAGCGCAAAAATGTGCATCGACGGCTATCTGAAGCAACATTTACAGCGCATGATCGCGCTCTACAGCGCCACAAGATATCATGTCGATGTGTGGCATAGTGGTCGATTTCAGGACAAATGGGCAGAGGATGCGATCAACGCGGAACTCCCGCATTGCTTTGCGCACTATGCGCCCGAAGATATGCGCAATGCCCTCATGCACACCCACGCCCTCTTCCGCTCCCTCGCCGCACAAACCGCCACCCTGCTCGGTTATACCTATCCAAAGGAAGCAGAAACGTATTCTTCCCAGTTTTTACAAGAAAATACATAAATATTACAGCCTCAACAGTTTGTTTTGTTGGGGCTGTACGCGTATAATGTGAAGCAAATCATATTGCAACCGAAAGTTGCGCAATAGTTGGTTGAAGCAACCAAGCCATTTGTGTATAATGAAAGCACAACGAAACCAGAAGGAGGTCAAGTTATGCCTTATAACACAATCATTGCCGTTTTGGTATTCATTTCGATTGGGTGTGTGTTAACGTACCTTACGCTTTTGCTAATTCGCGCGCTCAAAAAATACATATCCTCAAAGGATGTCAGACAGGAGAGGAAATATGTGGCAGAATCACTCGGGGATGTGATCAAGAAATATCGTTCTGATAACAAAATGACCCAAGAATTTGTTGCAGAAGCGCTAGGCGTTAGTAGACAAGCCGTGTCAAAATGGGAATCAGGCGCATCTGATCCAAGTACATCAAATTTACTTGCATTGGCAAAACTGTTCGGCGTTTCCGCAGAAGAGATTTTGCAAAATATTCAAAGCAAATCAAAGGGGGTAGAATAAAACGATAAAGTATTAATTTAAGCACTGCACGAAAGAACAACCGATAAAATGAAAGGGGTTCGCTAACTATGAAAAAGGTATTATCAATTATTCTTTCCTTAGCAATGATTTTATCGATGGGAGCAACAGCATTTGCAGCAGAAAATTCGGTAGAAAGTACAGATACCAAAAATACTTTACAAAATCTTGTGAGCAAACTTAATCCGCAATTTGTTGAAGAATATGAATCTTTATCTGCTACGGAAAAAGATGAACGATTAAAGGCTATTTCCAGCACATACACAACATCTGGACAAGTATTAAATGAACGCGATTCTGCTTTTATCATCTTAAGTAGATGGAATTCGGAAACGACTCCTCAAGTAAAATCTGGCGCATCTTCTAATTGGTATGATGTATATAAAACTCAATATGGCGTAAAAGTTAACCTTTACGGAAATATGAAACAAGATATTTGTTATATTGCCGGAAGTAGTCGCTACGGTGGAACAGCAACTATCTGGGTTCAATCTGGTTCAGTAAGCAGAGTTGATCTTTCTATTCACCATACTGCATATGGCTTGATAGGAACTGATGCACCTTATGTTGGAGTTTTGTATAATGGTAGTATTTCCATGACAAAGTCAGGAAATAACACCTCGGTAAGGATGGACAAAGAGACCGAATATGGTTCTATTTTACCCGTCTATACCACTATGTACGCATCTGGGACAATTAATACCGCATCTGGGGATGAATTTACCATCACAAGCGACACATGGACTTCTTGGCAATAACGCCAAGAAAAGCATACTAATGTACCCCTTTAAGGGATAGCTCTAAATCTTTCAAGTTATAGCATAAAATCCACAAAAACAGGGCGTATCAGTACAGATACTCCCTGTTTTTGTCATTTATTGCGCGATGCAGAAGCTTCCGATAAGTTGATCCTGACCGTGGTCGCAAACGAACCATTCGATCTTGCCTGCGACGAGGCGTGGGTGCATTGTGGCATCGAACTGCATGAGGCTCTCCTGCGGGATGGTAAGCGTCACGCAGGTGCTTTCCATCGGCTGTAAAAACACCTTGGTAAAGGCGCACAGTTGACGGATACGCGAGGTGACGATGCCCTGCGTGCGATGCAGATAGAGCTGTGGAACTGCCCAACCTGCGCGCGTACCCGTATTTAGCACGCGGAACGTGATCTGCGTTTCATCTGCCGAAATGAGGGTGTACGCAAAGTCCGTATAGCTCAGACCGCAACCAAATCGGTAAGTCGGGGCATTGGAATTATAATAGTTGCCCGCACGGTAGGAATCCTTTGCATTGTAATACACGGGAAGCTGTCCTACATGGTCGGGAAGTGACACGCTCAAACGTCCCGCTGGCTCGATTTCCCCGAAGATCAGCTTTGCGATCGCTTCGCCACCCGTAAGACCCGAGTAGAACGCGCAGATGCACGCATCGCTGTAGGCATCGATCTGCGCCATCTCGTAGGGGCGGCCGCCGCTGAGGACGGTGATGACCGTTTTCCCGCTTTCTTTTAGTGCACGAAGCAGCGCAAGCTGACCGCCTGGGAGGCGAAGATGGGCATCGTCCACATTTTCGCCGCAATCCATGCGCACACAGTCCTGCTTTTTGAGCGCGCCGTTGGCATCGAATTCACCACCGCCAAATCGGCTCGACGTGCCACCGACGACTGCGATGACCACATCACAATCAGAAAGCGCGTGGGCGGTCTGCGCACGTTTTTCCGCATCATCCTCGAAAACCGAGCCGCAGGGCTGATACACGAGTTCCGCACACGATGTAGCAAGCAGTTCACGCAGTCCCCGCAGGGGGGTAATGCCCATTTCGGGGCGCACAGGGGGCGTGTAGTCGCCGAGCTGATTATAAATGGCATCCGCATTCGGACCTGTAAGCCCTACACGAAGCGGTTTTTGCGCATCGAGTGGCAACAAATGCCCCTCATTTTTCAGCAGGACAAGGCTCTGCTCGGCAAGCTCCCGCACTTCGGGATAATTTTCGTGCGTAAAGTGACAATAGTCGTCCGTTTCGGGAACATAGGGGGAATCGAACAGCCCGCGCGCAAATTTTACGATCAGAATGCGCTTTACCGCTTCATCGATCCGCGCCTCGCTCACAAGTCCACGCGCAAGCGCTTCTTCAAGCTGCTGGAAGCCTGTATCCCAAAGTCCCATATCCACGCCTGCATTGAGCGCAAGCGCGCCCGATGCCGTGCGGTCGCCTGTAACGGCATCCAGTTGATCGATTGCGACACCATCGGACATCACGAAGCCCTCAAATCCGTATTCCCCACGCAGAAGATCTGTCAAAAGTGCACGGTTTGCATGGCAGTATACGCCATCGATCTCATTATACGCCGCCATGAATGACGCAACGCCCGCATCCACGCACGCCTTGACGGGCGGGAGATGGATCTCGTGCAGTTCGCGCGCGCCAATGCGCGCGGCGCTTGCATTCACGCCGCCTGTCGTCTCGCCCTGCGCGCACAGATGCTTCGCCGTGACCGCGACCCCCTCCTGCTGGATGCCCTGAACCACAGCTTCCGCCATGCGGGCAGTGAGGAACGGATCTTCCGAGAAGCACTCTTCGCTCCGTCCCCAACGCGGATCACGCAGAACATCAAGCGCCGAAACAAGCGCCAGATCGACACCCATTGCGGCAAGCTGCTTGCCGCTGACCTGCGCCGTTTTATGGGCAAGCTCGGGCGCAAAGGTACAGCCTGTCGCAAGGTTCACAGGAAGCAAATAGCCATCGAGCGCCTGATGCCCATGCGGGCACTCGGTGCTGAAAAGCACAGGAATGCCAAGCCGCGAATGCTCGATCACATATTTCTGCACCTGATTGCGCGCTTTCACGGAAAGTACGCCCGTCAAGCCTGTCTGAAAGTCTTTTCCAGACCACGGATCGGCGCGATGCAGACCGTAAAGCGTGCCAAGCCCGCTGTAGCGCGCGACTTCCTGCTCAAATTCCTCCGAAAGGCGCACGTCCTCCCCTGCCCGCTCATAAATGCCGAAGCCGTAGAGGCGCTGAGTGAGCTGACCGATCTTTTCGCGCAATGTCATGCGCGCGATCAGGTCATCGGCACGCGCACTTGGCGAAAGGGCTGGATTTTTATAATCTTCCATGGTTTCCCTCCATGTCATCGGTAGTATAAAATGGAAAACGGGGCGGTTTTGCCGCCCCGTTATGTTTCATTAGCGCAGCAGGATCGTCTTGATTTCAAAGGGCTTGATCGTAAAGCTGACCTTGCCATCTGCTACGCAAAGCTCTTCCTCGATCTGCTCAAGCAGGTTGCAGGAATATGCCGCGGTAACGCCCTCGGGAAGTGTGAGGGTCGTCTTGGTGCGTGCATTCTCGCACTCGTACAGGCGAAGCACGGTGCCGTTGCCATCCTCAGCGCGCTTGACAGTCTCAAGAATGACGTTCTTGTGATCGACAGAAGCGAAGCTGAACTGCGTGCCCTCTGCGCCGCCAAGTGCGGTATAAGCGGGCTGGTTGAGGTTATATGCCTCGTGGACGGTTTCAGCCTGCTTCCACGTGCCGTTGTGGGGATAGAGCGCATAGGTGAAGGTGTGCATCTCCACGTCTGCATTCGGGTTGGGCTCAACGCCGCACTTGATGAGGGTCAGACCGATCACGCCATCGCGGACGCTGTGGCCGTACTTGCAGTCGTTGAGCAGGCTCACGCCGTAGCCGCCCTCGGAGAAGTCCATCCACTTCTGTGCACAGCTTTCAAAGCGTGCCTTCTCCCAGCTCGTGTTCGTGTGCACCTTACGGGTGACATTACCGAACTGAACTTCAAACGTTGCTTCGTCTGCATGGATATCAACGGGGAACTCTGCCTTGAGCAGGTGCTGATGCTCCTTCCAGTCGGCGACCGTCTCGAAATCGATGCGGCGGGTGTCGGCATAGAAATGGATCTTCTGGGTGATGGTGGACTGGCTACACTGCCAAGTCAGCTCGAGGGTCGTGCGGACTGCGCCATCCTCGATCCAGCGCATAGACAGCAGGTCGTTGACCTCCCACGACTTTTCGGTGTAGTACATATCGATATCCCAGTTATCGAAGTAAATGGGCTTATCCTCGTACAGGCGGAGCATATTGCCGACCGTGCCAGCTTTGAGCACTTCGCGGTCGTTCTCCTTGTCGAAAATAGAGGTGAAGTGGCCGTTGCCGTCGAGCGCGATGGAATAGAACGGGGTATCGAGGTGATACTCGTCCTTACGCACGAACGGAGATGCGCTCTCCTGCTCGCACAGAGCAAAGGTCTTGTAGCCCTTTGCAGGCAGAGCCTTGATGTATGCAACTGCGCCATCGGCGGTCTGCTGGACGGGATAGACATTGCCCTCGCCGTCGCGGAGCGCGGATGCGCTGACGTTGCCAAGATTCACAACATCGTTACGCTTGAAGCCGAGCGTATTGAACACGGTCACGCCCTTACCCTCGCCTGCAAGTGCTGCCAGACGCTCGCGGATGAGCGCGCCCGCCTCGTCAGCAAGCTGCTCGTACTCGAGCTTCGTGACATCGTACACCTCGGCAATGGAACTACCAGGGAGAATGTCGTGGAACTGGTTAAGAAGAATGATATCGCGCCACAGGCGGTTGATATCCTCCGCGGGATAGTTCTTTGCTAGCACGCCCAGAAGCTCAAGATCCTGGATCATCAGCTCGGACTTGCGGTTGCCGCGCTTATTGCGCGCCATGGAGGTGTAAGTACCGCGGTGATACTCGAAGTAGAACTCGCCCTCCCATGTTTCCAGACGGCGGTTGTCCTTCACGCGCTTTTCAAGCTCGGTGAAGTAGGTAAGGCTACCCTCCTGACGAACCTTGGGAATGCCCTTGACACCCTTTTCCATGCGCTTGGAGACCTCGAGCATCTGGCGGGTAGGACCTCCGCCGCCGTCACCATAGCCATAGCTGATGAGGATATCGTTATTGATCTCCTTGTTCTGGTAGCGCTCCCAGCCGCCCATGATGGCATCGGGATGGAGCATACCGTTGTAGGTGGTGAAGAAGCTTTCCTTGGGATTCTGGCCAATGCCGAGGGTGGTGATCAGGTGGGTAAGCACCTCGCTACCGTCAATGCCGCGCCAGATGAACGTATCGTTGGGGATCTTGTTGATCTGATTCCATGCAAGCTTCGTGGTCATGAAGTAATCGACGCCAGACTTCTTCATGATCTGGGGCAGAGCGCCAGAGTAGCCGAACACGTCGGGCAGCCACAGGATGCGGTTATCCACGCCGAACTCATCCTTGAAGAACTTCTTGCCGTACATGAACTGACGGACGAGCGATTCGCCAGAGGTGAGGTTGCAGTCTGCCTCGAGCCACATACCGCCCTCGGGCTCCCAGCGACCCTCTTTGACGCGCTCCTTGATCTTCTCCATCAGCTCAGGATAGCGCTGCTTGAGGAAGTAATAGAGCACGGGCTGGCTGGACATGAACTTGTAGTTGGGGTACTCATCCATGAGTTTGAGCACCGTCGCAAAGGAGCGAACGACCTTCTCGCGGGTCTGTGCGACCGTCCACCACCATGCCACGTCGATGTGGGTGTGGCCGATGCAGGTAGCGATCACATCATCATAGCCGCCCATCTTGTCGTAGAGGTTCTCGCCGATGTATGCGATCGCCTTTTCGACGGACGCAGCAAACTTCTCGGAATGCGGCACACGCATATCGAGCAGATTGATCGTCTCATTGAGGACTGTCTGGATGTCCAGACGGACTTTGTCGTCCTTATCCATGCGGGCAAATGCCCACAGGGGAACTTGGAGATCGTAGTAGAGCTGATTGACATTCTCGTCAAGCTCATACAGCTCTGCGATGAAGTTGAACTCACGGTGCAACGTGCCCGTGTAAGCCTGAATGTCGATGGTCAGCTCCGTACCGCCGACGGCTTTCTCAAACAGGCGCATTTCGCGGTGGTTGATGTCCGCGCCCTGAACGACCTCGCCATTGACGAAGATGAGGAACTGCGGATTCTTGCCATCGTCCCACTCTTCCAGACCCGTGTGGATCTTGAACCAGACGGACTTGCCATCCATCTCCTGCGGGATGACGACGTGACCACGGAACCAGTAGTGCGAGCCGAGGATACCCTTGAAATCGGTGTTCTGACCCTCGAACTTGCCCTCGAACTGATCCGTGCCAACATAGTTGGAGTACCAACGCATCGTGTTGCTGTCGAACTTCTGCCAAGGCTGCTCGGCAGCGTCTGCTTCTTCGGGGCGGAAATACTGGCCGAACTTATAGTCCCAGTTGGGCAGGTTGACCGTGTTGCGGAAGCGGAAGTGATTGAGCTGATTGCAAATGACCTGCAATCTTTGATCGATAAAATACATAATGATTTCCTCTCTGTGTGAGATTGATGGGGAAGCTCTGATCAAATCAGCAAGAACCGAGGTTAGAAGATTTTGACACAGGCGAAAGTTTACAAAATGGAGGAATACTGTATGTATTTCCCATTTTGCAAACTGCACGACTGGGGCAAAAGATTCGGCATTCGGTCGCAGATGATTTGTTCAGAGTTTCCTCAAGGTTACAGACTGTTTTCCTTGATATAATCAAGCAGGATATCCACGGTGGTGAATGCCAGACCCGTGACAGTATCTGCACAGCCATAGTAGATCGCGATGCGACCCGTTGCCGCATCGGTCAGGCAGGCGCAGGGGAACGTGACATTGGGCACGTCACCCATCAGCTCGTAAGGCTCATACGGTGCGAGGATATAATCCGCGGAGCGATACTTGACCTTCCACGGCTCATCCTTGTCGAGAAGCGCCGCACCCATGCGGTACACATAGCCCTGACAGGTGGTGATAACACCGTGATAGATGAGAAGCCAGCCCTCGTCGGTCTCGATAGGGATCGGACCTGCGCCGATCTTGGTGGACTGCCATGCGGACTCGTCGCCCTTGATGGTGGACATGACATGGCGGTGCATACCCCAGAACTTCATATCGGGGCTCTGGCTGATAAAGATATCGCCAAAGGGCGTGTGACCCGTATCCGACGGACGCGAAAGCATGAGGTAGCGGTCATTGACCTTGCGGGGGAAGAGCACGCCATTGCGGTTATAGGGCAAAAATGCGTTCTCAAGCTGATGGAAGGTCTTGAAATCCTCGGTATAGCCCACGCCGATCGTCGGACCGTGGTAGCCATTGCACCATGTGATATAGTACTTGCCATCCATATAGCATACGCGGGGATCGTAGCGGTATTCGCGCTTGGTGACCTCGGGGTCGCCCTCAAAGTGGATGGGCTCATCGTTGATCTCCCAATGGATGCCGTCCTTACTGAATCCAGCAAAGATATCCATGCTGACGCTTCTGCTGTCACAGCGGAATACGCCTGCAAATCCGTCGCCAAAGGGGACGACGGCGCTGTTGAAAACGCTGTTGGAGCGCTTGGTTGCATGGCGGCCAATGATGGGGTTGCCATCGAAGCGCCATACGGGCAGCGGATCGCCCTGCGGACGTTCCTGCCAAGGAATATTTTTCAGTTCCTGTCCGATGATCTTAGCCATATGATTTGTCTCCTTACAGATAAGAGTTGCTTTTGGTTTCCATTCCTGTTTTCAGGATGCATCCTCCGACGTGCGGAAGATCCAGCTTGAAAGCAGAAGAAGCATAGGGGGATTCTACCATATTATCGAAGATTGTCAAGACGGCAAAGTGGCGCAAATGCAAATATTTTACCGCTCCCCTTTGCGCATTTCCATGTTGCAAAAAGTGGGGCTATTGCGGCTGCAATAGCCCCACCGCGTGTTACGCTAAGCAGGAAATATCCAGTTGCTTACTTGTTAGCAAGCCACTCCTTGTACTGAGCGTTGACCTCGTTGAGGATGTCGTCGAAGCCAGAATCGCGCATCTCGGAGAGCATAGCGTCGATGTTCTCCTGCGTGCCAGTACCAGTCATGATCAGGGACTTGTATGCCTCGTAGACTGCCTGAACAGCGGAGATCTGGTCAGCGATGTTGGTGGTGTCGGGAACGAAGCCCATAGCGGGAGAAGCAACAGCGTTTGCGTTCTGAACCTGGATCTCACCGAAGCCGTCAGAGCCGGCCTCGGGGGTAGACACGAAGAAGGTGCCCTGCGTGTAACCAGCCAGCGTCCATGCATTCTCTGCCTCGATCTTCTGGAGCTTGGTAACGCCGTTCTCATCAACGTACTCGAAGTGCACGCCCTCGATGCCGTACCACAGCATGTCGCGGAGCTTGGTATCGGTGTTGACGAGCTCGATGAACTTCAGTGCCTCCAGCTTATAGTCAGAGGAAGCAGAGATGCAGGTAATAGAGCCAAGAACGGTGTCGTTGGAAACGACGGTGTTCTCGAACTGGGAAACAACGACCTCAGCACCGCGGCCTTCGCCCCAGCTAGAAGCAGCGCCGGGCCAGCCCTGAGCAACGCCCAGACCGCACATACCAGTAGCCTCACCAAGAACAGCTGCGTCGGAGTTGATCAGGCCGTCCTTCATCCACTGCTGCAGCAGGTTCAGGTCAGCAAGCACGTCCTCCTGCTCGAAGACAGAGACGAACTCAGTGCCGCCGTTGTAGGAGATGCCGATACCGATGTTGCCAAGGGTGCAAGCGTCGTACTTGTTACCAGTGATGCAGCTCATGCCATCCTGATTGAGGAGCAGAGGAGTTTCGCCAGTGCCTTCCTTGATCGCATACAGGCCATCGGAGATCTCTGCGAGGGTGTGTGCATCAGCGTACTCGGGGAAGTAAGCCTCGACCTGATCCTTCGTCCAGACGAAGAAGTTGGTCATGGAAGAGTCCTTGTAAGCGGGGATGCCGTACAGACCGCCATTGAGACGGCAAGCATCGAGGTATGCCTCGGGGATGAGGTCAGTCAGACCGGGGGTTTCAGCGATCAGCTCGGAGATGTCAGCGAAAGCGCCCATGTTGACGTCGGAGACGAACGTGCTCATGTCGGTGAACATGAGATCATAGTGCTCGTTGGTCTGCACGATGTTGGAACGGCGGTTGCCCCAGTCGCTCCAGCTAATGCACTGCAGGTTCAGATGAACACCGATCTTCTCTTCGAGGTAAGCATCGACGATTTCCTTCCATGCGTCGATGTCAGCGGGCTGGCCGCTACCGACCATGTACCAAGTCAGCTCAGGGATGGTGGTGTCATCATCCTTCTTGGTTTCGTCCTTCTTGTCGTCCTTCTTGTCCGTGTTGGACACGGTGGACTTGGTGGTTTCGTTCTGGTCATTCGTACCGCTGGAAGCACAGCCTGCGAACAGACCGACGACCATCAGGACAGCCAGAAGAAGTGCGAGAAACTTTTTCATTTTTCGTTTCCTCCTAGAAACATATTTTTTATTGTGTCGGCTGAGCCGATTCAATACGGTATTTTTTCTTCCTTAGCCCTTGACTGCACCGACCGTAAGACCAGAGATGAAGTACTTCTGGAAGAAGGGGTAAACGCACGCGATGGGCACTGCAACGATGAATGCGATCGCCATACGCACAGATTCCTGCGGCATGTTCTTCTTCAGCGCGGTGGTAGAAGTGAGCAAAGCCGTCGGATTCTTCGTCAGATACTCAACGTTCTGCTGAATGGCGTTCAGCATAGCCTGAAGCGATTTCAGGTTATCGTCGGTGATGTAAAGCTGTGCTTGGAACCAGTCGTTCCAGTAGCCGAACGCAAGGAACAGACCGATGGTCGCAAGAACAGGCTTCGAGATGGGCATAACGATCTTAAAGAAGATCTGCAACTGGCTTGCGCCGTCGAGTTTCGCCGATTCAATGACGGAATCGGGAATGGTGGAACGGAAGAACGTGCGGGAGATGGTGACGTTCCAGCTCGAAACTGCAAGCGGGATGATGAGCACCCACATGGTATCCTTGAGGTGGAGCACCTGCGTATTGACAACGTAGGAAGCCGCCATACCACCGCCGAAAACCATGGGAATGAAGATCAGAATGGTCAGGAAGTTATTGAGCTTGTGCTCCTTACGGGAGAGGACATAGCCCATGACCGTGGTCAGAAGCACGCCGATGACCGTACCGAGAACGGTGACGTAGACGGAGACCCACAGAGCGTGGAGGATCGTCTCGCGCTGTGTCCACAGGTACTTATACGCATCGAGCGAGATCTGATCGGCTGTCAGGAAGATCTGATAGCCTTGGGTACGGATGACATTGTTATCCGTGATAGAGATCAGGAAGATAAAAATGATCGGCAGGAAGCAGACCAGAGCCAAAATAACGAAAATCAGGTTGAACAGGAAGTTCGTTACTGGATGGATGCGATTCAAGCGGGACATATTATCAAGTTGTTTTTTAGCCATTTCTGTCCACCTCCGATCAAATGAGTGCACTGGACTTATCGACCTTGCGAACGATTGCATTCGCAGTCAGAATGGTGATACAGCCGACAACGGACTGGAACACGGAAGCTGCGGAGGTCTTGCCGATGCTGGTGGTAGCAGAATTGAGCATCTGGTAAGTCTTAACATCGAACGTCGCAACGATGGGGGTAAGCGGCTGCTTTGCGCCCTGCGTGACCTGATAGAAAAGACCGAAGTCAGACGAGAAAATTCTGCCGACCGCAAGAATGAACATCATGATAATGATGGGCTTGAGCGAGGGAATGGTGATGTATCTTGCCTGCTGTGCCTTGGATGCGCCATCGAGCACAGCCGCCTCGTAAAGGCTGGTATCGATGCCCGTAATGGAAGCAAGGTAAACGACCATGCTATAGCCGATGCCTTTCCAGACGTGCATGAACACAAGGATGTACGGCCAGTACTTTGCGTCGAAGTACCAGTTGACCTTCTCAACGCCGAACATAGCAAGCAGGGAGTTCAGCAGACCCTTATCCGTGACCAGAAATGCGTACACGAAGTAGCTAACGACGACCCAGCTCATGAAGTGCGGCATGAACATGAGGGTCTGGTAGGTCTTGGACTTACGCTTGGAGTAGATATTGTTGATCATCAGAGCCAGTCCGACAGGAAGAACAATATCCAGCACGATAAAGATCAGGTTGTACCCGATGGTATTTCTCAGGATCTGCTTAAAGTCGCGCAGATTGAAGAAATACTTAAAGTTGTCAAAACCGACCCACTCACTTTTGATCAGGTTCTGCAGGAAGTTACCGCCGTCAATGATCTTGTAATCCTTGAAAGCGAGAATGATGCCGAACATCGGCAGGTAGCAGAACAGGATGTACCAAATAGTTGTAGGAACGGCAAGGAGGGTCAACTCCGTGTCATCACGTGTCCACTTCACACGGCCTTTCTTGCCGAGCTTTGGTGCTTTTGTTTCCGACTTAGGTACACTCATAGACACCTTTCATCCCCTTTGTGTAGAATTCGATGTCGAATGGTCATGCATAGCAGTTCCATCCGACGCGGTAATTATAGTTGAAATGTGCATTTTTTGAAAGTCTATTTTTGGCACTTATAAGTATTAAAAGGAAATAGTTTTTGGAAATTTGTTAATTCCTACGTTTTTGATTCCCTTGTTTTTGTGATTTTGCACAACGCTCAAAATGCATATTCATTCAATATGGAGAAAGTTAAAAACAAAAATTTTTTAGCTTTACTTTTTCGGATTTTTTAGCGATAATGTAGCTAATAATTCGTGTCCGCGTTACGCAAACGTTTCCATTTGTACACACGTCCGTATGTTGAACACACAAAGGAGGACATTATGGTCAATATCACCATCACTGGACAAGCGCCAGAAAACTGGCAGACCGCACTTTTTGAGTTAAAAAACGACCTAAATATGGTCGTTTCCGAAAATGGCATCGAGATCATCTGTCAAAAAGGAGATTTTCTCGGTGTCGAGAGCGACGGCACGCGCGTGACCCTCACTTGGGCTACTCCCGTGGAATTTTACCGCGCACTGAGCCTCATTCCCCTCCCCCTCGTCCCCTGCTCCATCCGTGAAAAGGCACATTTTGAAACCGCGGGCATCATGTTCGACTGCTCGCGCAACGCTGTCTTAAAGCCCGATGCCATGCGCTTTTTCCTACGCAAAATGGCGCTGATGGGTCTGAACATGGGCATGATGTACACCGAGGATACCTACGAAGTGCCCGAGCAGCCGTTCTTCGGCTACAAACGCGGGCGGTATACCTATGAAGAGCTGAAAGCGCTTGACGATTATGCCTATCTTTTTGGCATCGAGCTATGCCCATGCATTCAGGCGCTGGGGCATCTCAAGCGCATCCTCCATTGGCCCGCATTCCACCATCTGCGCGACAATGAAGAAGTGCTCCTTGCCGACCTCGACGAAACGTACATCCTGCTCGATCAGATGATCCGCGCCGCATCCGCCCCCTATCGCTCCAAGCGCATCCATCTGGGCATGGACGAAGCGTTCGGCGTTGGTCTAGGCGAACATTTACAGCGCTATGGCTACGAAAAGCCGCATAGCGTCATCGGTCGTCACCTCAGCCGCGTGCTTGAGATCACCGACAAATATGGGCTAAAAGCGATGATGTGGAGCGATATGTACTTCCATCTGGACGGACATCACTACCACAGCGAGGGGCTTCCCTCCGAAAGCGCGAAAGCCGCCGTCGATCCGCGCATCACGCTCGTCTATTGGGACTATTATCAAGCAGACGAAGCGCTCTACGCTGATGCGCTCTATAAGCACGCGCAATTCCCTGCGCCGACCGTATTCGCAGGTGGCATCTGGACATGGATCGGCCCTGCCCCCGCCTACAAAAACGCGATTGAAAACTCCGTCGCAGGCCTTACCGCGTGCATCAAAGCAAATATTCCCTTCGTCCTTGCAACGGCATGGGGCGACAACGGTGCAGAAACGAACCTGAAAGCGGCGCTCCTTGCCATCCAGCTCTATGGTGAAATGACCTATACGGGCGTTTATGACGAGCAGACGCTCCACGCCCGCTTCCAGCGGTGCTGTGGCGCGGATGCGCAGGCCTTCCTTGACCTGAGCCTGCTCAATGTCGTCCCTGGGATGCATGGTCACCCCGCTGACCCTGTGAACGCGTGCAAATTCATGCTGTATCAAGATCCGCTCGTTCAGCTATTTGAAGCAGACACGCGTGGCTTCGATATGTCGGGTCATTTCGGCTCTCTTGTGCAGAAATATGCCCGATATGCCCACGAAAATCCCGAATATTCGCTCCTTTTCGACTTCTATGCCGCACTTGCCCATGCGCTCGCGCTCAAATCCGTGTGGCACGAAAATGCGGGAGATGTCGTCCGAAATGGCGACCGCGAACGCGCTGCGGCACTTGCCGAGGACATTCCTGCCACGATCGAAGCCCTGCACGCGCTACGCATCATTTGGCGCAAGCTCTGGGAATCGACAAACAAACCGCAGGGGTTCGAGATCATCGAGGTGCGCCTCGGCGGCATTGCCGCGCGAATGGCGACCGCAGGCGAAAAAATGCGCGCATTTGCGCTCGGCGAGGTCGATACCATCCCCGAACTTGTCGAACCGTGCCTTGTCACCAAGCGTCGCCCCGATGATTCCATCGGTTGCACGAACACCATGGACGAGATCGCCACACCGGGGCGCATCGATTACTGATAGCTTGCGCAAAAGGACTACTGCCACACGCAGTAGTCCTTACTTATATGCATATTTTATCCGAGATCGGGTGCATCGAGGAATTCGACCGCAAGCGCCTCGCATCCGTCGGATTCAAAGACGATGATCTCATTTTCGCCCTCGCGCAGGATGGGCGCGGGGACATAGAGCGTCTTTTGCGGTCCTGCGGTATTCCAGTAGCGGCCGAGATTGAAGCCGTTGACGATGCAGAAGCCTTTCTGGAACTGTGGCAGGCGCAGGAATGTATCCGCAGGCGCGCCCGAAATGTCAAACGTACCGCGCAGGAATGTCGGCTGTCCATCGCAAATGGGTGCATCGCAGTCCTGCCAGCGCAGTCCATCAAGGGATTTCATCGGCAGAGGGTACATCTGCCAGCCGAAATGGAAGCGGTTGGCGATGCGAACGCCGTCGAGCAGACCTTTCGGGTCAAGGAGCTTGCTACCGTAGTTCACTCTGCCCATGTTTTCGACAAGAATTTCAAGCTTCGCCGTCTCGCCGCGCGCAAGCGTGAGCTTGATCTCGTCCTTTTGGCGGGTACGCTCCCAAACACCGCGGCGTTTCCCGTCCACGAAAACGATCGCGCGATCATGCGCGCGCCCCAAATCGAGCAGATATTCCTCCATCGGTCCGCGGATGGTCGCGCAATAGAGGGTGTAGCCAAAATTCTGCCCGAGCTGCTCCATCGATTTCGTCTGGGGAGCGCTGATCGGCGTTGCAAGCGCGTCTTTTTGTTGCAAAAGTTCCGCTTTTTGCGTCAATTTTACCGTTCCGTATGCCTTTTTCGGCAAATTCTGGATCGATGCATCCACTTCGGGTGCGCCAAGAAGCGCGCGAATGCGGTGATAGGTCTCCGTCAGGTCGCCGCATTCCGTGAGGGGCGCGCAGTAATCGTAGCTCGTGACGGTGGGCTGATACTGCGTTTCGGTATGGTTTGCGCCATTTAAGAAGCCGAAATTCGTGCCACCGTGGAACATATAGAAATTAAAAGATGCGCCGCTGTCGAGGAGTTCGCGGACATTCTCCGCGATATCGTCCGCGGTGCGGGTGTGGTGCTCCTCGTACCAGTGGTCGAACCATCCGCTCCAGAACTCGGTGCACATGGTCGGTTCGCCCTGTCGGAATGCGTGAAGTTCGCGGAAATTCGCCTGCGCGCGGCTACCGAACGTCGCCGTGCTCAGAAGATGCGGCAGTGTGCCCGCTTCGAGCAGATAATTCCACGTGCCGTCGGCGGTAAAGAGCAGGCAGTCGATGCCATTTTCATAATACATCTGCTCAACAGCGCGCAGATATTCCTTGTCGTTTCCGTAGCTTCCGTACTCATTTTCCACCTGCATCATGATGATATTGCCGCCGGTCGTAGCAAGGTGGGGGCGGAGCTTTTCAAAAAGGACGCGATAATATGCGCGCACTTTTTCGAGAAAAACTGGGTCATTGCACCGAAGATCCATATCGCGGTAGCGCAAGAGCCATGCGGGCAGACCGCCGAATTCCCACTCCGCGCAGATGTAAGGGCCAGGACGGACGATGGCATTGAGCCCGAGGCGCTGTGCCGTTTCGAGGAAGCGACAGATATCGAGCATCCCCGAAAAATCGAACACGCCCTCCTCCTGCTCGTGCAGATTCCAGCAGGTATAGGTCTCCACCGTATTGAAACCGCAAGCTTTCAGCTTGCGCAGGCGATCTTCCCAGTATTCTTGCGGGATGCGGAAATAATGCAATGCACCCGAAAGGATGCGATACGGCGCGCCGTCCATCAAAAACTGCTCGCCTTTCACGGTCAAAATGCCCATTTTGTACTCCTTAAAACGTTTTTTCCTATTATAATCGCCGCGCGCGGAAAAAGCAACCCAAAAATGGCGCAGGCAAATGCCCGCGCCATCTGTCATTGAATTTTTGTGATCACGCCCGCGTCCATTTCGTGGATCGTATCGCACAAAATGCGGACATCGTCGGGGTTATGGGATGCGATAAGGATGGTTTTCCCCTCGCTTTTGAATTTCAGAAGCAGCTTACGGATATCGGCAACGCCATTTTTATCCAGTCCGTTCATCGGTTCATCGAGGATGAGAAGCTCTGGGTCGTCCATGATCGCCTGCGCAAGACCCAAGCGCTGACGCATACCGAGGGAATATTTTCCCACGTGCTTCTTGCTGTCGGGATCTAGTCCGACGAGCTCAATGACCTCGCGGATGCGCGCTTTGTCTGCCTTGCCCGAAAGTTGCATCAAGTAATGCAGATTGCGGTAGCCACTGCAATTCGGCAGGAAGCCCGGTTCTTCGATGATCGCACCGACATTCTGCGGGACGCGCTTGCCATCGCCGATCGTCTGCCCCATGACATTGATGCTGCCCTGCGTCACGGGATACAGGCCGCAAATGCACTTAAAGAGGACGGTTTTTCCCGAACCATTTCTGCCAATGATCCCGTGGATCATTCCTTTTTCAAAAGTAACGCTCACATCATCTAGCGCGCGCGTTTCGCGGAAGAGCTTGGAAACGTGATCGACTTCAACTGCTATAGACATATTCTCACTCCTTATTTGTATCCAGATCGCATTTATGGATCGTCAGCATTGCCACCAGCACCAGAACTCCTGAGAGGATGATCGGCGCGAGCAGAGCATAAAGATAGGACGGTTGGTGCAGGGTCTTGTCGCCGAGCAGGGTCATGTCTGCCCATCCGAACGGCGAGATCCACGTGAAGAAGCGGTAGACATACTGCGTCGTCTGCATATACTGGCTCAGGCTCGGCATCAGGGCGCACGCCATCGCGATCACCGCGCCGACGCTCTTATTGAGCCAGAGATTCGCGAGCATCACGATCATGCTGAGCAGGAAGCACGAAAAGGTGAACGTCGTAAACACGCGGATCGTCACCTCAAGCGCCGAATTTCCGCGAATGACGGAATACTGTGGTGACAAATAACCATATGCCCGTGGCAAACCATCGAGCGAGATGGTCGTGAGAAAATCGCCCCATTCGAGCGAGAACGAAAGCTTCGGGATCAAAAATACGATGGAGCACACCAAAATCAGCAGAGAAAAACTCAGGCTGAGAATGAACTGGTACACGATCTGCCCCGCAAGCCATGTGCGCTTGCCCGTGCGCAGGAGGACATAGCGCTGCTGACGATTGCGGAACGGCGCATCCACGATCAATATCACATACGCAAGCAGAAGCGGTGTGATCACCGTGCCACCGTGCATCAAAAATGGGAATACCCACGGATGGATGGTCGTGCCGAGAAGCTCGGCATACTCGCTCAAACCGCCCAGACGCTGCCACATCTGCACGATGGTGAAAATCGCGACCACGGCATACTTGGGGTCGTCCCGCCAGCGCATCAGATTCATGCGCGTTGCGCGAAATATCTTCATACGCTCACTCCTTTCCTGTGCGGCGCACGAAGCACCGAGCAAGCAATGCCGTCAGCGTGAGCAGATACACCGTCGCCCACAGCACGCTGAATTGGATGTTGTTAAAAATAGGTGCTTTACCAACAATCGACAAGCTGATCATCATGCTGACCTTTTCCCCGATTACACTCGCGAGACCTGCCGAAAGTATATTGTACACCTCGTAGCCAAGCATCGGCGCAATGAGCAGGACATAGATATTGGGCAGGACTGTGGACACGCACAACGCAAGCACCGCCGCAAGCGAACACATCAGCCCATTGAGAAAGATCCGCACCGCGTAAAACGCCCACGGGGAGTCGCCCATGGTAAGCTCTAAATATTCGCCCTCCATGCCGCGCGGATTGTGCGCTGAGCCTGCGGTGCACAAGATCGCGAGGATCATAAGCTCCGCGACCGCAAATGCCAAAAATGCCGCCAGCGCAACGCTGATCACGCGCGCGAGTGAATAGGCGGTGCTCCCGACGCGTTCCTTGGCATAGCGCAGGAAGCCACTATTGCGGTCGATCAGATAGCTATCGGCGAAGACCGCCGCCGCGATCACGAGGTGCAGGTTGTCCAGTCCAAATGGGGTGCTCACGCTACTCATAAAGACATATGCGATCCCAAATTCCTGCAACGAATTCTGCAAAAACAGGTCAAAGCAGCAGTTGAAAAACAGCAACGCGAACATCAGGACCGTCGTCAGCACAAAGTGCGGCGACCAAATCGCCCGCTGAAGATCCACGCGTAGCGCCCGCGCAAAGAGCGTCACCGCCCCCGCGTCGCGCGTTCGTTTCTTTTCCATTTCGATCACCTCTTGATTGATACTATGTTTGGTGTACCTATAGGGTGGGGCACATCCATCGATGCCCCCTCGACTTCCGCACGCTCAACTTTTTCGCGCCAACCACCGATGACTGAGGAAAGCCTTCTCCTCGGGGAGAAGGTGGCACGGCAAAGCCGTGACGGATGTGGGGCTACCGCAGTACGTATATCGCAACTGCTTCCTAACATCCGACGTTTGTCCCCACATCAGTCACAAAAAATCAGATAGATTTTTTGTGACAGCTTCTCCCCAAGGAGAAGCCTTTGGTGGTCGTCGGCAAACTGTGCGAAAAACGAACAGTTCCGTTGTCGTAACATGGGCGGAGAGGTACACCCCCCCACCGACGCACCCTCGACTTCCGCACGCTCAACTTTTTCGCGCCAACCGCCGATGACTGAGGAAAGCCTTCTCCTCGGGGAGAAGGTGGCACGGCAAAGCCGTGACGGATGTGGGGCTACCGCAGTACGTATATCGCAACTGCTTCCGAAAATCCGACGTTTGCTCCCACATCAGTCACAAAAAATCAGATAGTTTTTTTGTGACAGCTTCTCCCCAAGGAGAAGCCTTTGGTGGTCATCGGCAAACTGTGCGAAAAACGCGCATTTCCATGGTCGTAACGTTGCGGACACCCGAGGACGGGTGTCCCTACAGGTGGGGTCTGCGGTGTACGCTCCATACCCACCTGTGCTAACCGTCACGGCTATATTTCTTCGCCCGTTACCGCATCAATGAAGATATAGTCCCATTTAACAAATTCCGAATATCCAGAATCCGCATACTTGGAATAGATCACCCAGACAGGTCTGAGCAGGAACTCACCATTGTCGCGCACATACATATATTCGCCCGAGACTTTCGTGATGCTAGCATCCTGCCGTGTCAGGACGCTACCCAGCTTCTGCTTAGCATACTCGAGTGCTTCGCTTGCCGAAATGATGCTACTCGGCGTTTCCACACATTCATCTGCATTTAAGTAGTAATCAACAGATACATATGTGATACCACTCTTTTGATAATTTACAATAACGTGTGAGCCGAGATAATTGAGGGCATCTGTCGTCCTATCCAAATAGACGATCGGCGTACCGTCAACCGTCTGGAAGAACTCGAAGAGATAGCCCTCATCTTCACCCGTCCAGTCATCTTTTATTGGTCTAGGTTTGATTGTATTCGCTACATTGTATTCTTCAATGATTTCGGTCAGCGCTTCCATCCCCTCTTTGTGCACATAGAGGGTACGGTTGAGGTAGAGGTCGGCCAAGCCTAGCTGTGCCAGAGCATCCCGCACCGTCGCCTCGGCATCTTCCACCGTAGAAAAGGCAAATTCTTTCGGTTCAGAGAACATGTCAGTATAATTATAAGACGGTTGCTCGTCATAGTATTGCTGTCTACGATATACTGAATAATTTTCCCACCAGTTATAAGTCGTTGTATAGTAGAACTGTGATGGAAATAAATCATTTACGGATGCAGATAACGTAATACTTCCATTTTTCTCCGTTGCACCGAGATGTTGGATATAATATTCACTACTGAGATCCTCCAAATTAGTCAAAGAATCTCCACACGCGGTGAGGAACGCTTCTATTTGCTCTTGTGTAAAAAGTTCGGAGGTAGCCTGGTAGACCTTCGGCGTATCGGCAAACGGATAGACGGGTGCGTCGATGGAAAGGCGATCATTGAATGTCTCGACAAACTGCGAGGGGTCTGTTTCCGTCTCCGTCTGCATCTGCGTCTGCTCCGCATCTTCCTGCGCACAGCCCGCAAGGAGCAACGCACAAGCACAAATGCCTACTATGATTTGATTCCAAAATTTTTTCATATTTTACCTCCTGTCGGTATTTGCTATTTATAAAGTATGCATATTGGCGCCCCCGCCTGTCGGCGCGGGGCTTGCCTAAAATCTTACGGTTGGAAATATCCTGCCATCATCTGCACAGATTGCATTGATTTACCATAGAGCGTCACAGTCGTCGATCCGCTCGGTGGAAGTTTGCTCATTGTATAATACAATGTATAGTTTCCCTTACCTGTAACCGTTCTCGTTCCAGTCACGGTAAGTCCATCTTTGTTATTCACCCAAATCGTTACATTTCCTGCGCCAAATTCCGCAAGGTGAACACCCACGCCTGCCGAACCTGCTGTGCTTTCTCCCAAATCCGATTTCACCGCACTAACAGTATACACAGCCGCAGAACCATTGTACGTAAAAGCGAAGTCTACAATCTCCGAGCTTGCGTATACTGCAAGCGACATAATCGGCAGTAGCAACAGTACAAGGGTCAACAAGGAAATAAGTCTTTTTTGAATGCTACATTTCTTCATATTTGTTCCTCCACTTTTTTATTTTTTGCCGCGCCGACAGTCACGGCTTTATGTTTATTCAGCCATGATTAAGCAATATCATTATACATGAGCGATAGCGCCTTGTCAATTATTTCTATAGCAAAAATGCAGATTGCATAAAATCTATGCAATCTGCACAATAGTAAGTATTACCCCATCACTTTCATATTTCCTGTGCCCTTTGGGTCTTCCAACTCGGCAAAGACTTTCACAAGGAGCAGGCTCGACAGGAATGCGCAGAATGCAAACCCGATGCACAGCCAGAACACGAGCGTGCTGAAAAAGGTCGTGATAGAAGCGAAGAAAATAAGAAATGGCAGGACGGTCAGGAACACGATCCCGATCGTGCGTGGCAGCTTGATGAGCGCGAGGATGCCCGCATTGAACACGTGCTCTTTGAGCGTATTGTCATAGCGCACCATGAGCGGGAACAGGTACGCCGCAATGGCAAGCACGATGCACACAAGGATCGCAAGCACCACATTCGCCACCGTCGCCAGCGTCCCCGCAAAATAGGTGGCGACGAGCAGATAATAGCAGAACATTCCCGCAAGGAAAAGCACGATCGCGAGCCACGCGACCGTCGCCTGCTTGAAATTGTCGCGAAATGCGCCAAAAAACGTCTTGAACACGTCCTTTTCGCCATCCATCGCCGCATCCTGCATCACCTTATTGAGCCCCGCGATCGATGCGCCGATCGTTACCACGGGAATACAGCAAATGAGGAAGAGGACATTCGTCAGGATCATATCGCCCACGCGGGCAAGGAACTGGATGACAGGATTTTCGATATTAAACAGGTTTTTCATAAAGGTTCTCCTTACTGGGTTTTTCCGCAAGGACCGCTCTGCTCCTCCTGCGCGCGCAGGGCGCTGGGTGAAATGCCGAAATAGTCCTTGAAATGGATATAAAAATTATTCTGCTGAGGATAGCCGACCATGCTCGCGATGACTGAGATCTTCTCTTTCGTCTCCACGATGAGCTTTCGTGCCTGATGCATCCGATACGCGGTCAGGTACTGCGTGAATTTCATGCCAGTATCTTTGAGGAATATGCGACCGATGTATTTGCTGCTCATGTTCAGCGCTTCCCCGATCGCGGTAAGCGACTGCGGCGCGCTGTAGCCCGCCTGCACGGCGGAAATGATCTTGTTCGTGATCTTCGAGAGGGATGCATACTCCACCGCAAGCACGGGATCGATCCGCTTTTGCGCGGCGATGCACATTTCTTCCTTTTCCTGCGGATACCACGCCATCTGCCGCTCCAAAAATCCGCAGAGTTCATCATGCACGATTGGCATCGTCAGATAATCCTGCGCCCCCGCGCGCATGGAAGCGAGGATGCTCTCAGCATCGCTCCGCTCGGCGATCATGCACACCGCCGTGTGCGTGCCCAGATGCAGATATTGCGCAAGCTCCCAACCTTGGTGATCAGCAAGGTCAACATCGATCATCGCAACATCAGGCTTCAGCTCCAGCGCCGCGTGGATCGCTTCAAAATACGAATGCGCCTCGATCACAGCCGAGTACCCATAGTACGACCAGTTCACCGCCCGCCTGACTTGCGCGCAAATCTGCGCATCGGTCGCAACGATCAGAACGCTCGACATTCCCCTCACCTCATTTCAGCAGGTTTTTTATATTATAGCGGACTTCGCGCACTTTTGCAAGATATTACGAACAGATTGACAAGCCATCTTTCCTCCGATATAATATCGGCAAAGAATGGAGGGATTTCCTTGAACGATTTTTCTAAGTTCGGTCTCAAACCCTATGGCGCGCACCCCAATGCGCAGCAGATGGCATGGTATCGCCGTGGCAAGACCGCATTTTTGCACTTCACCGTCAATACCTTCACCGACCGCGAGTGGGGGGACGGCACAGAATCGCCCGAAGTATTCGCCCCTACAGCGCTCGATTGCCGCCAATGGGCGCGCGTGCTTAAAGATGCTGGCTTCACCGCCGCCATCCTCACCGCCAAGCATCACGACGGCTTCTGCCTCTGGTTCACCGAAACGACCGCCCACAATGTGAAAAATAGCCCCTGCGGGCGCGATATCGTCAGGGAATTTACCGACGCTTGCCATGAATACGGCATTTCTGCGGGCATCTACCTTTCCCCGTGGGACAGAAATCACCCAAGCTGGGGCACGCCCGCTTATAACGATTTCTACGCCGCACAGCTCACCGAGCTCACGACCCGCTACGGCGCGCTCTGCGAATGCTGGTGGGATGGCGCAGGCAGCGCCGAAGCGCATTACGATTGGGCGCGCTGGGCAGATATTGTCCACACGAATCAGCCCGAATGCGTGATTTTCGGATGTCTGGATGCGGCGGCGTATGCCGATGTCCGCTGGGTCGGCACAGAAGGTGGCGTTGCGGGCGATCCGTGCTATGCAACCATCGACCCCAACTCCATCGTGGTGGAGAACACCGCCGAGCTCAATCGTGGCAAATGGGGCGGGAGCGCATTCATCCCCGCTGAGACGAATACTTCCATCCGCCCGGGTTGGTTCTACCACGCATCGCAGGACAAAGAAGTTCGTTCGCCCGAAAATCTTGTGAAATACTGGTTCCAGTCCGCAGGACGCAATACGTCGATCCTGCTCAATCTCCCGCCCGACCGCCGCGGTCTCATCCACGAGCGCGATGCCGAAAATGTCATCCGCTGGAATAAGCTTATGCAGGCGCTTTTCGCGCACGACCTTGTGCCGAGCGCATCGATCTGCGCTTCGGGCGAATGCGTCCCCGCGTGCGAAGTTGCGCACCTGCTCTCCCCCGACGACGAGCGCATCTATGCGGCGACGGATCGCACCCCCGAGATCACGCTCACATTCCCCGCGCCGACAACATTCGACTGCTACCGCATCGATGAAGTGATCGAGCTTGGACACCGCGTGCGCGAATTTGCGCTCGATGTTCTGGAAAATGGCACATGGCGCACCCTGCTCACGCGCGAATGCATCGGCTTCTGCCGCGCTGAGCGCATCCCACCTGTCACCGCCGATGCCGTCCGCGTGCGCATCACCGCCGCAGATGTGCCCCCCGTACTGCGTCGCATCCAAATCTTCAACACGCACGGTCTTGCGCTGACCGAGGAAACCGCGCAAAAGACCGCCATCTACTCCGATCTGCAATGTACCCGCGAGGACGCGGCACTTGTGATCGATCTTGGCGGCATCTATCCGTATAATGCGGTCACGTTCACTGGCGCGGGCGAATACGAACTGCACGCTTTCAACGGCACGCGCTTCGTCCCCGTCTGGCGCGGAACGCACGCCCCCGCCCGCTTCGATACGGTGCACGATTCGTACAAGCTGAAACTCGTCTGCCTCTCAGGCGAATTCCCCTCCGCTCCCACCGTCCTGCTCGAAAACGATACACAAAACGCATGATCCCTCGATTTTTGCGGTGAGGCCACACCCCTCACCGCAAAAAAGTCGAAAATTCGAGAAAATTCACTTGACATTCTCTTGTTTATACGCTATAATCCTCTAGTACGTCAGCAATATGCTGCTATAGCTCAGTCGGTAGAGCGCATCCTTGGTAAGGATGAGGTCGCCAGTTCAAATCTGGCTAGCAGCTCCAAAAAGAAAAGTCGCGTAAGCGGCTTTTTCTTTTTGTTCTTTTCGTTCTTCTCTTTTCAATCTTCACTTTTCTCTAAACCTCCCACGCGACTTTTCCAGAGAAGAGATAAAAGAGAAGAGAGAAGAGGGAAGCTTTTCTTCGCAAATGTTCAAATTTATAACACGAATTAGCACATCTTTTCTCTTTTCACTCTTCACTCTTAACTATTCACTAAAAATCGTCGTTTCCAGAGAAGAGATAAAAGAGAAGAGAGAAAAGAAAAGGTACTTTGCTACGCAAAGTGTTGATTAAAAAGAACATCTGTGCTATACTTAGCATAGAGGTGAAAGAGAATGAATAGCCCTTTGCTCGACAAGTCCCTTGATTTTTCCACAGAAATCGTACTGTTCTATGAGGCATTCTCCAAAACAAAGAAAGATACGACCATTGCAAAGCAGCTCCTTCGCTCCGCTACTAGTATTGGTGCAAATATAAACGAAGCCGTTTACGGCAACAGTAAAGCCGATTTTATATCCAAACTACACATTGCATTGAAAGAAACTGGCGAGAGCATCTATTGGCTCACATTGCTGAACAGAACAAATCTGGTAGAATATGATTTCGATAACCTTCTCACCATGGCTGAGGAAATTAAACGGATGCTGATTGCTTCACTTAATACGGCAAAGAGAAACAAGTAGCGCCAATGTTCAAATTTCTAACGCAAAGAACAAGAAATAAAATCGCGAAAATAATGCTTGACAAAACTGGATTTCCGTTGTAGAATATTCAAGCTTTCAGCAGAAATGCTGCTATAGCTCAGTCGGTAGAGCGCATCCTTGGTAAGGATGAGGTCGCCAGTTCAAATCTGGCTAGCAGCTCCAAAAAGAAAAGTCGCGTAAGCGGCTTTTTCTTTTTGTTCTTTTCGTTCTTCTCTTTTCAATCTTCACTTTTCTCTAAACCTCCCACGCGACTTTTCCAGAGAAGAGATAAAAGAGAAGAGAGAAGAGGGAAGCTTTTCTTCGCAAATGTTCAAATTTCTAACACGAATTAGCACATCTTTTCTCTTTTCACTCTTCATTCTTAACTATTCACTAAAAAAATCGTCGTTTCCAGAGAAGAGCTAAAAGAGAAGAGAGAAAAGTTGCATTTTTCAAGAAAAAATCACAACCTCTATTGAAATCGCTCGTATTGGCGTGATATAATGAATGCGTAGCTGATTCCCATTTCAAAATTTCGCGAAAGGGTGGTCAATCGTATGAAAACAGCCAAAATCTCCGCGATCCTGCACTACATAAGCTCTATTCTTTTCTACATCGCGGCAATTCTCCGCTTTGCAAGCGAGGACGGAAAGGCCATGGGTGTGCTATGGCTGGTGCTCGGTTCGCTCTACCTCGTACTCGGAAGACTTTATTCCAGAAGATACGACAAAGAAAGCGAAAACGCAGAAAACTGATCCGATTCATCCAAACAAGCGCCCCAGTCGGGAGAACTTCCGACTGGGGCGCTTTCTGTTTATCCTTATTTACCAAGCATCTGCTTTGCCGTTTCGACAATGTTTTCGCTCGTCAGTCCGTAGAGCTTCAGCACCTCGTTTGCAGGTCCAGAGCAGCCGAATTCATCATTAACGCCAATGCGCTTGACGGGCACAGGGTACGTCTCGCTGAGATAGCTACAAACCGCCTCACCCAGACCGCCGATCACGGAGTGCTCCTCGCAGGTAATGATCTTGCCGCATTCCTTTGCCGCTTTGAGAACGATCTCCTCATCAAGAGGCTTGATGGTGGAGATATTGATCACGCGCGCATGGATACCAAGCTCAGCAAGTGCTTCGCCCGCTTTGACCGCCTCATAGGTCATCAGACCGTTGGCAATGATGGCAATGTCGCTGCCCTCGCGCAACGTCTCGCCCTTACCGATCACGAATTCAAACCCGTCCTCGTGCAGCATCGGCACAGCAAGACGACCGAAGCGCAGATACACAGGACCTTCGTGTTCATATGCCGCCTTGACTGCCGCCTCTGCCTCAATACCGTCTGCGGGGCAGATAACGGTCATGCCAGGGATGGAGCGCATAAGTGCGAAATCCTCACAGCACTGATGCGAAGCGCCGTCCTCACCGACAGAAAGTCCACCGTGGGTCGCGCCGATCTTCACATTCAGGTGCGGATAGCCGATGGAATTGCGGATCTGCTCAAATGCACGACCCGAAGCAAACATTGCAAACGAAGATGCGAACGGGACAAGTCCCGTCGTTGCAAGACCTGCCGCAACGCACATCATATCGCCCTCGGCAATGCCACAGTTGAAATGGCGGTCGGGGTAAGCTTTGAGGAACATTCCCGTTTTGGTAGAGCCAGCGAGGTCTGCATCGAGAACGACAACATTTTCATGCTCCGCACCGAGCGCGACAAGGCCTCTGCCGTAGCCCTCGCGGGTAGCCATTTTCTTCACGTCTGCCATATCACATACCCTCCAGTTCTTGATACTTTGCACGCAGTTCTGTTATTGCCTGCTCATACTGCGCATCGTTGGGGGCTACGCCATGCCAGCTCGCCTGATTTTCCATAAAGGAAACGTCCTTGCCCTTGACCGTTTTCATCACGATCGCGCTGGGCTTGCCGCTGACCGTTTTTGCCGTGTTGAGCGCACGCTCGATCGCGTCAAAATCGTGGCCATCGATCTGCTCCACATGGAAGCCAAATGCCTCGAGCTTGTCAACGATCGGATACGGGCTCATGACCTTTTCGATCGCGCCATCGATCTGCAAGCCGTTGTTATCAATGATCACGCACAGATTATCGAGTTTGTGATGCGCGGCAAACATGCACGCCTCCCAAACCTGACCCTCTTGAATTTCGCCATCACCGAGGAGGGTGTAGACGCGGTTGGTCTTTCCCTGAACCTTTGCGCCGAGCGCCATGCCACAAGCGACAGAAATGCCCTGTCCGAGCGAGCCCGTGGACATATCCACACCGGGGACGCTGTTCATATTGGGGTGTCCCTGCAAATAGCTACCGACCTTACGCAGCGTGACAAGATCCTCCACAGGGAAAAAGCCACGATTTGCAAGCGTGGCATACAGGCCGGGGGCAGTATGTCCCTTGCTGAGTACGAAACGGTCACGGTCTTCCCACTTGGGATTTTTCGGGTCGATGTTCATTTCCTTAAAATAGAGATAGGTAAACATATCTGCGGCAGAAAGGCTTCCGCCAGGGTGTCCGCAAGCGGCGGCGTGGACGGCGGTGAGCGCATCCATGCGCACTTTGCACGCTGTCAGCGACAGCGTCTTCTTTTCCTGAGGTGTCATAGCTTCCTCCTTGAGTTTGTGAAATATCGCACCACGCGGTGCAAATGTCCTGACCTTAGTATACATTGATACAGGCACATTTGTCAACCAAAAAGGACTTCATTTTCTATTTTTCGTTCTTCCCGCTTGCAAGTGGAGATGTCCCATGATATAATGGCTACACGTATACATTTATAATAAAGAAGGCATACACATGAAACAGAGATTTCTTGCCGCCGTTGCTGCTACCGTCTGCATCGGTGTGCTTTTTACCGCTTGCGCCGACGAATCACCGACCGAACCATCCACACAAGAGCAGACACAGCCGATCCTGACTGGCTGGCACGATCAGCACTACTATCTTCCCGACGGCTCTACCGCATCGGGTTGGGTGGAGATCGACGGAACGAACCACTACTTCCTCCCCGATGGTTCTCCCGCCTCTGGCTGGGTCGTTCTCCCCGACGGAACGCACTATTTCACGCAGGACGGATGCTACGCATCTGGCTGGGCCGAGATCGATGGCACGCGCCACTTTTTCGACTTGGACGGGCTTCCCGCTTCTGGCTGGGTGATGCTCGAAGAGGGCAACACGTATTTTCTCGAAAACGGAACGACTGCCGCAGGTTGGCTCACGCTCCCCGAGGGCACTTATTATTTTTCCGAAAACGGAATTCCATGCACCCTCTGGCAGGAGCTAGACGGCGCGCGCTACTATTTTGATGAAAGTGGCATCCTGCAAACAGGCTGGCTCACCGAGGGCGAATACAGCTATTATCTTCAGGAAAACGGTGTCATGGCAACGGGTGCTACTGAGATCGACGGCACGACGCAGTATTTCACCCCCGACGGTATCCACGTCCTGCTCGTGAATCCGTGGATCGCTCTGCCCGACGACTACGCCGCAAATCTTCTGGAATTTGAAAACGGAATGCTTGTCGAGGAAAGCTGTCTTGCCGCGCTTCAGCAGATGTTCGACGATTGCCGCGTGGCGGGCTATCGCCCCCTTGTTTGCTCTGCATACCGCACATACAACGATCAGGTCTACCTCTATAACCGCAAGGTCAACTATTTCAGAGATCAGGGCTACAGCTATGGCGATGCACAGGTCAAGGCGGGGACCATCGTTGCCGTGCCTGGCACGAGCGAGCACCACACAGGTCTTGCATTCGACATTATCGATCGATACCATCAAGTGCTCGATTCGACGCAAGCAGACACAGAAACGCAGAAATGGCTCATGGAGCATTGCTACGAATACGGCTTCATCCTGCGCTATCCGAAAGACACCACCTCCATCACGGGCATCATCTGGGAACCTTGGCATTACCGCTATGTCGGCACAGCCGTCTCCATTCCCATCCGCGATGCAGGCGTTACGCTCGAAGAATACCTCGGCTTTACGCATGAATAAATCAAGGGGCTGTTGCTAAGCAACAGCCCCTTATATAAAAAGCGTTTATTCGCCATTCCATTGCGATTCTGGGATCGCCGTTGCAAAGTAAATGATATCGCTGATCTGCCGCTGCATACCATAGACAGGGCGGTTGATGAGCTTATCATTCGTGATGATGGTCGCGGTCTGTCCACCATCGAGTGCATAGGCTTTCTGCGCGCCGAATGCCACGAGCTGATCGGCAAAATCGGAGGTCGTCACCACGTGGTTGTATGCGCCCTCGGTATTTGCCGCCGCGAGCATATAGTGCAGTTCGCCCATCTGGCAAAGACCCATGCGTGCATACCGCTCAAGGTTCTGACCGAGCGGGTATTCCGTCGTCGGGCTGACATTTTCGCCATCGACGACCATGATCGGTCCGAACGCAAGGCTAAAGCGGATATTATTGTCCTCAACGAACTGCTGTGCCTGCTCGAGCGTATCGATCTCGCCCGCCCACTTGAAGATCAGATCTCCCGTATCGGTGATGAAGCAGTTATCGACGATCGTCTTGATATTGCGCACCTTGCCCAGATACACATTGATGCCCCAGTCGCGGAACTTATAGAAGTCGCCCGACGATGCCGTGACCGCATTGACCGTGGTCGCCATCTCCGAGGGGTAATACTGCTTCTCCGAGCCATACGTGCCATCTGCAAGGAAGCGACGGAACTGCGATGCGTGCGCGATCTTCACCTCAGAGAGCGTGTAGACGACACCGTTGTGCACCTCTTTCCATGTGATAGAAAGAATGGTATCATCCAAATAATAGACAACTTCCGAGCCTGGCATCAATTCCGTGCTGGTAGAAAAATAAAAATCATGCGCATCGAGCTTCTTCTCCGCTTCGTCAAGAAGCCATTGAAGCGTAGACGGATCTTTCGTCGTACCATAATTATCAGGATTCGGCGAGGGTGCGATCAACTCATCATCCGAAAGCCAGTAGACCTTTTCGATGACCTTAAAGCCGTCGAGAGCATCGCTGATCTGATTCGTGACGAACATATCAAAGCGGTCCATGATGCTCCAGCCCGATGCTTCCCCGCTGGAAGAGGAAGTCGCACTGCCCGCGCCCTTTGCGACGGTCGCGAGCATCTGCACGGTGGGATTCCAAAGCAAAATCACCATCACAAGTGTGATCAGCAGACGAAGTGGGCTTGTTTTTTGCTGTTTTTTCAAATATTTGGGCTGATAGCGACCACGCTGTTTTCCCGAATTTCTTGCTCGATCGTTCACGGAAGATTCTCCTAAGCTAAACATTATTTCACGCTTTATTATATCAGTCCGCGCGGGTATTGTCAATATTTGCTGACCGCGCGCGATACATGGAATTTCTTACATTTTGGAGGCAGTTATGTACAAAACGCTCAATGAAACCTATCGCGAGCGCTACGGCTGTAAGGTCTACAAGCTTTCGCTCGACGGTGGCTTCACCTGCCCGAATCGGGATGGTACGCTCGGTACGCGCGGGTGTATCTTCTGCTCTGAGGACGGAAGTGGCACATTCGCCACGCATGGCACGGATATCCCCGAACAGCTCGAGCGCGCAAAAGCACGTGTGCAGGCGAAAATGCCAAACGGAAAGTACATCGCCTATTTCCAATCCTTTACAGGCACGTATGCGCCCCTGCCCTATCTTAAAAAAGTCTATACCGAGGCGATCGCGCCCGAGGAAATCGTTGCGCTTGCCGTTGCGACGCGCCCCGACTGCCTAAATGATGACGTGATCGCGCTTCTAGCGCAGATCAGTCAGCAAAAGGACGTATACGTTGAGCTTGGACTGCAAACCATCCACCCCGCATCTGTTGCCTATATCCGTCGCGGGTATGAAAATGCCGTCTATTTCGACGCAGTTCGTCGTCTGAAACAGGCGGGGCTTGAAGTCGTGACCCACGTGATCCTCGGTCTGCCGAATGAAACCATCGAAATGGCGGTGCAAACAACGCGTGCCGCCGTGGACGCAGGCACGGACGGCATAAAATTCCACCTTTTGCACGTTCTGCGCGGGACAGATCTTGAAAAGGACTACGTATCTGGCAAATTCTCCTGCCTCAGCATGGAGCAATATGGGCAGATGCTCCGCGCGTGCATCGATGTTCTGCCGCCACAAGTCGTCGTGCACCGAATCACGGGCGACGGCGCAAAACGCGACCTCGTCGCGCCACTCTGGTCCGCCGATAAGAAGCGCGTGCTAAATTATTTGCAAAGCATTTTGCGATAAATGTCAATTTTACTGGACTTTCCTGCATATGGCAGGTATAATAGATTTGTAATCATAAAAAACGGAGGCTCCACTATGAAGCTCAACTACAAGCGCACCATCTGGGTCGGATTCGCATTTTTTCTGATCAGCGCCTTTTGGCAGGCGTATGAAGCGACCATTCCCGTGATCCTGACCAACAAGTTCGGTATGTCGCAGACATGGTCCGGTGTGATCATGGCGCTGGACAACATTCTTGCCCTGTTCCTGCTGCCGTTTTTCGGTGCACTGTCTGACAAATGCGTTCGCAACCGTTACGGAAAGCGCACTCCCTTTATCACCATTGGCACCGTGATCGCCGCTGTAGCGCTCGTTGGTCTGAGCTTTGTGGATGGGATCCAGCTCTCCCACATTTCAGAAGTTGCCACCATCGACGATCCCGCCGCACTCGCCGTGATCTACGATGCCGAGTATGATACGAAGCTGCAAACCCCCGAGGGTGAGCAATTTGTCCTTTCCGATCGTTTCACCAAGGAAGAATTTACTGGCATTCGCGTAAAAACGGTCGATGCAAACGGCAACGAGCAGACCGACCCGAACTACACGAACTATGTTGCCCCCGCGCGTCAGGCTTATGCACAGCATAAGACGCATCAGCAACCGCTCACGCTCGTGTGCTTCATTCTTCTGCTGCTCGTGATGCTGTTTGCCATGGCGACTTTTCGTTCCCCCGCCGTCGCACTCATGCCCGACGTGACGATCAAACCGCTGCGCAGCAAAGCCAATGCCGTCATCAATCTCATGGGCACAACAGGTGGCATCCTGGTGCTCGTTCTGGGCATGGTCTTTTCTACATCCAATGTAAAAAATGCGCTGATGCGCTACAATTCTTTCTATGGTGTCGTTGCGGGCATCATGCTGATCTCGCTCGTCATTTTCCTGCTCACCGTGCGTGAGAAGAAGTGGGCGGCACAGATGCATGAAGAAAGCATCGCGCTCGGACTGGAAGAAGAGGAGAAAGAAAGCGGCGAAAAGCGCGGGCTTTCCGCATCGGAGAAAAAATCTCTCATCTGCATTCTCCTCTCGATCGCACTTTGGTACTTCGGCTATAATGCTGTCACATCCAAATACGCCGTCTACGCGGGCAACATTCTCGACAAGGACTACAACACGACGCTCCTGCTTGCACAGGCGGCGGCGATCATCACTTATCTCCCCGCAGGCACGGTCGCGTCAAAGATCGGTCGCAAAAAGACCATTCTTGCAGGCGTTGTCATGCTCGCGACCGCATTTGCCGCCGCAGGCTTCATGCGCGCTGACAGCCCCACGTGGCTGATGAACGTATTTTTCGCGCTTGCTGGCGTTGCATGGGCAACGATCAACGTCAATTCGTTCCCGATGGTCGTTGAAATGTGCTCTGGCGCAGATATCGGCAAATACACGGGCTTCTACTACACCGCATCCATGGCGGCGCAGATCGTTACCCCGATGCTCTCCGGCTTCCTCATGGATCAGTTCGGCATGACCGTGCTCTTCCCGTATGCCGCCGTCTTTGCCGCGCTCGCATTCTTCACGATGCTCCTCGTCAAGCATGGTGACACCAAAGTCATCGCGAAGAAAGGGCTCGAAGCGCTGGATATCGACGATTGATCCGTTTTTTTACATCCCCTCTTAGCGAAAGAAGGCTATTTCATGTACGCAATTTCCCTCATGCTCGCGCTCATCATCCTCATTTTTCTATTTGCTCCCAAAGGGCGGCGCGGAAACACGAAATTACAGTCGCTTCGCGGCTGGAGCTATGCCCACCGCGGTTTGCATGATGCCGAGCACCCCGAAAACAGCCTCGCGGCATTTCGCGCGGCGCGCGACCACGGCTTCGGTATCGAGCTGGATGTGCATCTTCTCAAAGACGGAACGCTTGCCGTTCTGCACGACAGTTCCTTAACGCGCATGACAGGCTGTGAGGGCATGATCGAAGATCTGACCGCCGACGACCTTCCCCGTTTCCACCTTGCAGGCACGCAGGAAACCATCCCCACTTTCTCGCAGGTTCTGGAGGTTTTCGACGGAAAAGCTCCCATCATCGTGGAGCTCAAATGTGCAAATGGGAATCATGCGGCGCTTGTCGAAAAGGCGTGCGCACTTCTGCACAACTACAACGGCGCATGGTGCATGGAATCCTTCGACCCGCGCTGTGTGTATTACCTGAAGCGTCACCACGGCGAGATCGTGCGCGGTCAGCTTGCGGAAAACTATTTTGCAAGCAAGCCCCCGCTCAATTTCCCCATCCGCTTCCTTTTGACGCACAATCTGCTCAACTGGATCACAAAGCCCGATTTCGTCGCCTACCGCTTCCAAGACCGCCGCACGACACCGACCTACACCATCTGGAAAAATATCTGGAAAATTCAGGGCGTTGCATGGACGATCAGCACCTCCGAAGAGCACGAACAGGCACTTCGCGAGGGGTTGCTCCCGATTTTTGAGGGATTTCTCCCTGAAAAGAAATGAATTTGTGCAAACGCATTCTTGTTTCCCGCACCATTTCGTGCTATACTCTGTATAATTGATTCTGCACGCTTTTCGGCGTGGTCTACTGGGAGGAAATCGCATGAAGAAATTTACAAAAGTGCTCATTGCCCTGCTACTTACGCTTGCACTCGTTGCGGGTGGCATCGTCGGCGTGCTGTACTTTGTATTTGATATCGACGTTTTTGACCAAAGTGGTTGGGAGCTCACCGACGCAGGTAATACGCGCTATCTAGACTACTTCGGCAAGCCACTTGTTTCGTGGCAACTCATTGATGGGCAATGGTACTACTTTGATCCCGCAAGCGACGGCACTATGCATACAGGCTGGCTCTCGCTCGACGGCAGTCGCTACTATTTGGAAGCAAGCGGCATCCGTGCAAGCGGTTGGCGCAACCTAAGCGACGGAAAATACTATCTCAGCCCCACGAGCGGCGCGGCTGTCACAGGCTGGCTCACGCTTGATGACGAACGGTACTACTTTGATGCGCTCGGAAAGCTCTGCACAGGTTGGATCGATGTCGATTCTGAGCGCTACCACCTCTCCGACAGCGGTACGGTCGATACAGGCTGGCTCTCACTTGAGGGAAATCGCTATTATCTCGGCGAGGATGGCAAACTTTACACCCTCTGGTATGAGGACGAAAGTGGCAAGCGCTATTTTGATCCCACCAGCGGCGCAATGGCGCGCGGATGGTACGAGGTCGATGAATACCGCCGTTACTTCTCTGAAGACGGTCTACTCTGCACAGGCTGGACGGATACACCCGACGGAACGTTCTACCTGAACGATCTCGGCTGTCCCACAACGGGATGGGCAGAGCTCGATGACGGCACGTACTATTTCTCCCCCGACACAGGCGAAATGGCAACGGGCTGGCTCACGCTCGACGACGTTCGCTACTATTTTCTTGACGACGGCAAAATGGCGATCGGCAAAGCGATCATCGACGGAACTGCAAGCTATTTCGCCTCCAACGGCGCATACACCGTGATGGTGAACCGCTGGAATCCTGTGCCCGACGATTACGAAACGAACCTCGTCAGCTATGGCGAGTGGCGCGTAGACGCGCAGGTGCTCGAACCGCTCAAGCAGATGCTCGCTGATTGCCCCCACGCGTATAAGATCACTTCTGCTTACCGTAGCGAAGCGTCGCAGAAAAGCATCTGGAACAATCGGATGCAGAAGTATAAAAATCAGGGCTACTCCACCGCAGAAGCCGAGGTGCTCGTTGGGCAGTCCGTCGCCATTCCCGGTTCGAGTGAACACCACCTTGGACTGGCGGTCGATATCTCCTCTGGTGAGGCTGGCTACACATGGCTTGCCGAGCATTGCTGGGAATACGGTTTCATCCTGCGCTATCAGGAGGGGTACATCGACATCACAGGCACGATCCACGAGCCATGGCACTTCCGATACCTTGGAAAAGAGCTTGCAAAAGAAGTTACCGACACAGGGCTTTGCTTTGAGCAGTATTTTGATATGCTAACGCTCTCGCAAGGCTCGGATGCAGGTACAGCTTCCGACCCTGAAAAATATACCAATACCTATGCACAATATCAAAACGCAGCATAACATTCGCCGCCGTCCCGTGGGGGCGGCGGCTTTGCTATGATCATAAGGAGAGACTATGGCAATTACGATCCTGCACCCCGCGCTTTATACCGAGCCGATCCGCGCGGTGCTTTTCGATATGGACGGCTTGGTGCTCGATACCGAAAAACTCTATTCCCGCTTCTGGCGCGAAGCGTGCAATGCGCTGGGCTATCCCATGAGCTACGAGCAATCTCTGACCATGCGCGGGCTTGGCGGTCAAGCGGGAGAAGCGATGATCCACCGCCATTTGGGCGAGGATGCGCCGTATCTGACCCTGCGCAACAAGCGCATCGAGCTGATGGATGCGTATGTTGATGCGCATGGCGTGGAGCTCAAGCAAGGCATTCACCTGCTTCTTGACCATCTGGATGCACACGGAATTCGTCGCGCCATCACATCCTCTTCACCCACGGCACGGATCGAAAAATATCTGCGTCAGCACGATCTGCTTGGGCGCTTCGATGCCATCTGTAGTGGACGCGAAATGCCGCATGGCAAACCCGCGCCCGACATCTATCTTGCGGGTGCGGCGGCGCTTTCTATTCCACCAAGCGCGTGCCTTGCGCTGGAAGATGCGCCCGCTGGCATCGAATCGGCAATGCGCGCAGGGTGTCTGCCCGTTCTCATCCCCGATCTCGATCCCGCCCGCGAAGATACCCTCTCTCTCTGCTATGCCTGTGCCGACAGCCTTGCAGATATCATATCCCTCATCCCATAAAAAGGGGCGCTGAACGATCAGCGCCCTTTTTCTTTGGCAATACGAAACACATTTTGCAATTCTATTATTTCTTTCTTTCATTTTTGTCCGCTATTAAAATACTTTTTTCTATATTTTGCATAAATTAAAATATTTTTGCAATTTTCTATTGCGAAATTGCATTATAGATAGTATAATAGCCTCATCTTGGATCTGGCCACACCAGTAAGGAGGGTATCATCATGTTTATGAAAAGAATGATCGCGGTCTGTTTGTGCGCGTTGCTTGCATTTTCCATGGCTGCCTGCTCTGCGGGCGGTTCGGCAAAGCTCACCATGGGCACAGGCAGTCCCTCGGGTACGTACTATGCTTTCGGCGGCGTGCTTGCACAGTATATGCAGAACCACACCGACGCATCCGTTACCGTCGTCTCGACCGATGGCTCGAAATCCAACATTCAGGGCATCGACGCGGGCGACTATCAGCTTGCTACCGTCCAATCCGACGTGATGGCATACGCATGGCAGGGCTTGCGCTCGTTTGAAAGCGACGGGAAGACGGGATCTTTCCGCGTGATCGCAGGACTGTATTCCGAGGCCGTGCAGCTCGTCACCATGGATTCCAGCATCCAAAGTGTATCCGATCTGCGTGGCAAGCGCGTGTCCATCGGCGCACCGGGTTCGGGTGTATACTTCAATGCGATGGATGTGCTCGCGGCAGCTGGTCTTACAGAAAGCGACATTGTGCCCCAGTATCTGAGTTTTGCCGACAGCACGGATGGCTTAAAAGATGGCAAGATCGATGCCGCATTCATCGTTGCTGGTGCACCCACCGCCGCCATCACCGAGCTTTGCACCACCAATAGCGCCTACCTCGTCCCCATCGATGGCGAGATCGCCGCAAAACTGATGGCAGATTCGCCGTTTTACACTTCCTACACCATCCCTGCAGGCACTTACGCAGGGCAGGAAAGCGACATTTCCACCATCACCGTCAAGGCAACGCTGATCGTATCCGCAGATGTGGATGACGATACCGTATATGCGCTCACAAAGGCGATTTTCGACAATGCCTCCGCCATCGCCACCGAAAACGGTAAGGGCGCAGAGCTGAGCATCGAAAACGCGACCGCGGGTATGACCGTTCCATTTCACGCAGGCGCGGCGCGCTATTTTGCCGAAATGGGCGTGACCGTAAGCACGGATTAAGGAGCTGGCTATGCATATTTTTCAGAAAAAAGCACCCCATGAAGCGCAGATGGATCTCGATGCCGTCATGAAAAAATACGACCGAGAATCCAACACCCGCATCTGGGAGGGAAAACCGAAACGCGCGATCACGTGCATCCTTGCCGCATTCTCCCTCTTTTGCTTGTATGTCACTTTATTCGGGAGTATGCTCGAGGAGCGGCGGCTGACATCCTTTGTTGCATTCATCGTCCTGATTGGCTACCTCGTCTTTCCCGCCAAAAAGGGGGCACAACGCGTCAACTATATTCCATGGTACGACTGGGTACTGATGATCGCGGGCTGTTCCGCTTTTCTGTACTTCACGTGCAACGCCATGACCATCATTCAGCAAGGAAGCCGTTTTTCAACTGTGCAGATTTTGATCGGCATCGTCGGCATCTTGTCTCTCTGTGAGGTCTGTCGCAGAAGCGTGGGACTTCCCATTTTGATCGTTGCAGGATGCTTTCTCGTCTATGCGCTCGTATGGGGGCTTTCCAATCCCTCGCTTTGGGGAAAGATCCGCTACTGCGTTCGTTATCTTTTTTACAGCAAAGAGGGGATCTTCTCCACGCCCATCAATACCTGCTCCAAATTCATCGTTGTTTTCATCATCTTTGGTGCATTTTTGGAGCGAACAGGCGTTGCAGACCTATTTATCCAGTTTGCAAATGCGATCGTAGGTGGCTTCTCTGGCGGTCCTGCGAAAGCCGCGGTCGTTGCCAGTGCCCTTGAGGGCATGGTTTCTGGCTCGTCGGTCGCAAATACCGTCGGTAGTGGCTCTGTTACCATCCCGCTTATGAAAAAGACGGGCTACGACCCCGAATTTGCCGCCGCGGCAGAGGCTTCCGCATCCACAGGCGGGCAGATCATGCCCCCGATCATGGGTGCTGCCGCTTTTTTGATGGCAGATTATGTACAGCTACCGTACAGCGACATCGTCGTGCGTGCCATTTTGCCCGCTGTTCTCTATTTTGCAGGCATTTTCATTTCCGTGCATTTGGAAGCGAAAAAGCTCGGTCTGCGCGGTCTGAAGCGCGAGGAACTGCCGAAAATCAAACCGCTCCTGCGCAAATGGTATCTCATTACCCCGCTTGTGCTTCTCGTGTATCTCGTTGGAACAAGCACGCGTAGCATCCAGTATGCCGCCGCGATCGCGATCGTTGCGTGCATCGCGGTCGAACTTATCAACAAGGATGATCGCATCACCTTGCAAAAAATCATCGAAGCCCTCGCCTCTGGCGGGCAAGGCACGATCACCGTCGCTGCCGCTTGCGGCGTTGCGGGGATCATCGCAGGCACGATCACCATGACAGGTCTTGCAAATGCCCTCATCAATGGCATCGTCGGCATTGCGGGCAATTCTGTGATCGCGGCGCTTTTCCTCACCATGGTCTGCTGTATCATCCTCGGCATGGGTGTTCCCACGACTGCAAATTACTGCATCATGGCGGCAACGTGCGCACCGATCCTTGTGCGCATGGGGATTCCCGCCATTGCGGCGCATTTCTTCGTATTCTACTTCGGCATCGTCGCCGACCTTACCCCGCCCGTTGCCCTTGCCGCCTACGCAGGTGCAGCGATCGCGCAGGCAAATCCGATGAAAACTGCGCTCGTTTCCACAAAACTTGCCATTGCCGCATTTATCGTCCCGTATGTGTTCGCGCTGAATCCTGCCATGCTCTTCGTAGACACGACCATTATGGAAGTGATCCTCATTTGCATCACCTCGATCGTCGGTATTTTCGGCGTAAGTGCCGCGCTGGAGGGATATTTGCTCGGTCGGATGCATTGGGTGCTTCGCATCGCAAGTGCGGTCGGTGGCCTGCTGCTGATCGACCCCGCAATGATCACGGACGCGATCGGACTGCTCCTCGTCGCCGCCGTCGTCGCGGCACAGTTCTTCACCCACCAAAATTCGAGCCACAAAACTGCATAACAAACGGGGCTGTTGCAACGATCCGCAACAGCCCCGCGCTTTTATTCTGTTTGCTTGCGCACAAGGTAGATGCCCCACAGCGTTGAAAGGATCGCCATGATATCGAACGCAAAGCCCGCATAATTCTGATAGTTAAGATCATAGATCATCCACATCACCTGCCCGATCGCATTCGCAAGCTTGAAGATCACGATATTTTTGGTATCGAGCGCCCATGTGAAGATGACCGTCGCGATCACAGGAAGCCAAACGAGCCAGCTTCCGTCGCCTGTTATGAGCGTGAGCGCGACCTGAATGACGATAAATACGATTTTAAGCCATGTTGTGCCGCCTGTTTTGGCAAAAATCAGGTTGCGCACGATGCTGAGCACATTGGCAACGACCCCAGAATACGCACCGAGCACGAAGTTTCCCCCACCCATCAGCGAAAACTGGACGCATTGCACATAAAGCACATTTTCCTTTTTCTTGATGACACCCGTGAGCACCATCAGGATGCATCCAAGGAATGCAAGCGCATTTCCGATCAGTAAAAACATGTATTTTCCTCTTTCCGTTCAAATGGGCGTGTTGCGCGGAACAACACGCCCATATTTTTGACGAATGCTATCCTCAGATTTCGCGCTTCGTGCCGCAGTTTTCGCACCATCTGCCCTCTGGGGCATTCTTTTTCCCGCATACGGCACAGTACCATTCCTCAGGCTCTCTGGGGATGGGCTGTACTGGGGTGCTACACCCCTGCTGTTCTGCCTTCTGCTCGGCAATGGTCGGCTTGATGGGTGGATAGGTCGGGGGCGGTGCTGGCGTGCTGTACGGCGCGGGGGCATAGGGATCGGGCATGTACGGCATCGGCGGATTCATGCGGTTGAGCTTATCATCGATCGCAGAAACACGCACGACCATCTCACCCCACGAATAAAGGAGCAATCCACCCAGACGTGCAATGAAAAATCCCACGACCAGAATAATGATACCCACGAGGATCGCAGGCACGGTCAGATCTGGATCCTGCGAGATCATGGCAAACGCGACCGCGATCGCGCCGATGGCAACGGGGATCATCTGCAAAATGACCAATACCTTTGCCCAAATTCGGATCTCGCGACCCACATTCTTAAACATAGTTCTCATCCTTTCCAATTACCAAAATAAACTAAACTTCCGCTTCCTCTGTTGGCATATTCTGTGCAAGTCCAGCCACATCCGATACGGGCATACTGAACACGATGCCCTGCGCCTTCTTTGCCATGCCCATGTGCTTGTATAGCGCATTTAAGACATTGTCACGAACCGATTTTTCGACAACGATCATCAAGATCTCTTTTTCGTGGTGAATGCTGATGCCAAAAAATGCTGCCTCGTCTGCCCGCGTCACACCGCGCGCATTTAGGATCGTGCCGCCGCGCGCACCCTGTTCGCGCGCAACATCCATCGCCTCCTCGGCAAAGCCCGCATTGAGGATCGCAAAAATTACTTCATGCTGATTTGTCGTCATGCTTAAATTCCCCTTTCCATCTGGTTATTGCTCAGAAAACGATAGATATTCACGCCGATCACGCTACTAAGTGGCACAGCAAAGGCAATCCCCTTGCCATTTCGGATCGTGCGGAATTTTTCTTCCAACGCATTTGTGATCGGATCAGCTAGATCCTCACGGATCACGCTGACGATCACAGCCTTATGGTTGTTCAGTCCCAGCATACTGAGGATCTCGGAGCTTGCCGTGCCCGTGCCCTGCATCACCGTTTGGAAATTCACCTCATACTGGCTGAGAAAATCGAGATAAAACTCTGCTTTCGGTCGGTCAACGATCGTAAAAAGAAGCTTCAACTTTTTGATCGCGGATTCATTGAATTGATTCGCCATATACGCTCCTCCTTACATAAAATTGATGATCTGCTGATCGTCCGCACCAAGCATCCGCTTCATCGCGCGGCGCTCTGCAATGCGCTCAGCAACGATCGCGCGGAAGCCCAAGAGCTGAATGGTGATGAGCGGTGTCATTGCAACGACAGCAACGATGCCAAAGGCATCCCGCAAAACCGCATCCGCGCCCTGACAGGTCACGCAAACACCGATGGCAAACGGAAGAATGAAGCCAGAGGTCATCGGACCGCTTGCCGTTCCACCCGAGTCGAATGCGATCGCAGTATACACAGGCGGGACAAACAGGCTCAGCCCAAGCGAGAGGAAATATCCTGGTACAAGATAAAAAACAAGGGAGAAATCAAGCACGATGCGCAGCATACTCAGACCGATCGCCGCACCAACACCGATGCAAAGACCAACGATCATCGAGCGCTTTGTGATGTATCCACCCGTCACCTCTTCGACCTGCACCGTGAGGACATGGATGGCAGGCTCAGCAAGCACAACGAGCACGCCCATAAGAAGCCCAAGACCCACAAGGATCGCAGGATGCGCCTCAGCAAGCTGTGCGCCGAGTTGATAGCCGATGGGCATAAATCCGACATTTACGCCTGTTAGGAAAAGCACTAGACCGACATATGTAAAGATCACGCCAATGCCGATCTTCATAACACGCTTGCGAGGAAGCTTCAAAAATGCGACCTGCGCAACAAGGAAGAACAGGACGATCATGCCAAGTGCGATCGCGATCTCTTCTGCGGTGTGGAGCATCGTATGCAGGAAGCTTCCAAGGATATCGCTGCTTACAGAATAGTCGGGAATGGCATACGAAAGCGTATTATCAGAGAAAATGCCCAGAAGCAGCACCGCAAGGACAGGGCCGATCGAGCAAAGGGCAACAAGTCCGAAGCTATTTTCCTGCGAATTGCGGTCACCGAGAACGCTCGAAATACCGACACCAAGCGCCATGATAAACGGAACGGTGATCGGTCCAGTCGTGACACCGCCCGAATCAAATGCAAGCGGAAGAAGCGGTTCATTTCCAGTCACGACCAGCATCAGCGCAAGCTGAAACAGGAGCATATAGCAAATGGTCAAGATCCCAGAAAGCGGTTTTTTGAAAACGATACGCAAAACAGCAACAAGCAGGAATAAGCCTACACCCGCACCGACTGCATAGATCAGCACGGTCGAATCGATCACATTGCTCACTTGATTTGCAAGCACCTGAAGATCGGGTTCAGCAATGGTAATAAGCATACCAAGCACGAACGATGCAATGAGCAAAAGCCCCAACTTTTTCTGCTTGGAAAGTCCTGCACCGACGTGCGTACCAATGGGTGTCATGGCAAGGTCTGCACCGAGGCTGAATAGTCCCAGTCCGAGCACGAGCAAAACCGCACCGATCGTGAATGTGACGATCTCGACGGAGGTAAACTCCACAAGTGGCGTCAGGGCAAGGACATAGACAATAAGCGTGATGGGTAGTGCAGAGACAAGTGCCTCCTTGATTTTGTCACATAGTTCCTTCAATGTTTCATCACCTTTCCTTGGCATCTTTTTTGATAATTATATCAGACAAATACTTATCTGCCAACAAAAAAAGTGTGAACAAATTGAAAAGTTAAATGAATTTGAGCAGGAAGCTCCCTTTCTCTATGCCATTTTGAATAAAACGAAGCACAAAGCCAAAGTGCGCACCGCGAAAAACGGTGCGCACTTTTCTATTTAGTTCAGCTCGTTCTCGATAATGCTTTCGGGAACTCTTGCTTCGGGGGTAACACCGGGCTGATAGTCGCGATACGCCATCAGACCAGAGCCTGCAGGGATCAGCTTACCGATCAGGACATTCTCCTTCAGACCGATGAGGTGATCGACCTTACCCTTGATCGCGGCATCGGTCAGGACCTTGGTGGTCTCCTGGAAGGATGCGGCGGAGAGGAAGGAATCGGTTGCAAGTGCAGCCTTGGTAATACCGAGCAGGACTGCATCGGACTGTGCCAGACGGAGCTCCGTCTCGCCCGCGTCAATGCGCTTCTGGACTTCTGCATTTGCATCCTCAAACTCGAACACGTCAACGACCGTGCCCGTGAGCAGGTTCGTATCGCCAGGATCTTCAACGCGCACCTTGCGCATCATCTGACGGATGATGACCTCAATGTGCTTATCGTTGATCTCAACGCCCTGCTGACGGTAAACCGCCTGAACCGACTGAACGAGGTAATCCTGAACAGCCTCCACGCCAGAGATGCGCAGAACATCCTGCGGGTAAAGTGCACCATCGGTGATGGGCTCGCCCTTTTCGACGCGCTTGCCGTGCGTGACTTTCAGACCGACGGAATACGGCACCTGATAGACCTTGACCTCGCCATCGTCTGCGGTAACGGTGATGTTACGCAGTGCGGTGCGGCGGGTATCGTCGATATTGACGATACCAGAGACCTCGGAGATCTGTGCCATCTTCTTGGGACGGCGTGCCTCGAACAGTTCTTCAACTCTGGGAAGACCCTGCGTGATATCGTCACCAGCGACACCGCCCGAGTGGAAGGTACGCATGGTAAGCTGAGTACCGGGCTCACCGATGGACTGTGCCGCAATGATACCGACAGCTTCGCCCAGATCGACTTCCTTAGAGGTCGCAAGGTTCATGCCGTAGCACTTTGCGCACACGCCAGTACGAGCGCGGCAACCGAGGATGGTACGGATATAGACTTTGCTGATGCCAGCCTTTTCAAACTTCTCTGCATCCTCGGGCATCATCATAACGTCCTTGGAGTGCAGGAGCTCGCCAGTAGCAGGATGCACGATATCGTGCACAGGGTAGCGACCGCGGATGCGGTTGCCAAAGGTATCGATGACATCGCCGTTCTTATCGTAAACTGCACCGACCCAGATACCATTCTCCGTGCCACAGTTGTGCTCGCGGATGATAACATCCTGCGAAACATCGACCATTCGGCGGGTGAGGTAACCAGAGTCCGCGGTACGAAGAGCGGTATCGGTCATGCCCTTACGTGCGCCTCTGGAGGAAATGAAGTACTCCAGAACGCTTAGACCTTCACGGAAGTTTGCCTTAACAGGGATCTCGATGGTACGGCCAGCCGTATCCGCCATCAGACCACGCATACCTGCGAGCTGACGGATCTGTGCCATAGAACCACGCGCGCCCGAGTCAGCCATCATGTAAATCGGGTTGAACTCGTCCATGCTGCCCTGAAGTGCGCCAGTAACATCGGCAGTCGTCTTTTCCCACTGCTGAACGACCAGACGGTAACGCTCGTCGTTCGTGATGAAGCCCTGACGGTAGAACTGCTCGATTTCAACGACCTTCTGCTCAGCATCGTGAACCATTTCGTACTTCACAGCAGGAACGGTCATATCGGCAATGGAAACCGAAATTGCACCCTTGGTGGAATACTTATAGCCCAGAGCCTTGATGCGGTCGAGCATCTCGGTGGAGATGGTGAAGCCATGCTTACGGATGCACTTATCAATGATCTTACCAAGCTGCTTCTTGCCAACGAGGAAGTCGATCTCGAGGTCGAATGCCTTCGCAGGATCGGAGCGATCCACGAAGCCAAGATCCTGCGGGATGGGCTCGTTGTAGATCAGGCGGCCGACCGTTGCATTGATGATGCGGTACTGCATCTGACCGTCGATCTCCTTGCCATAGCGGACAAGGATGGGGGCATGCAGGCCGATCGAACCGTCAGCATATGCCGCGATCGCTTCCTCAACGGAAGAATATGCGTGCACAGGGCGGAACTTCGCGATTGCCTTGCCGACAGCCGCCGCTTTCTTATTGGCGGCGAGGAACTCGTCTGCATCGACGATCTCGCCAACGGGAATACCCGTATCGCCAGCATCGGTAACATAAACCGTTTCTGCGCCCTTCTCTGCCTTGCCCAGACGGGTGTAGGTGAGGTAGTAAGCGCCGAGGATCATATCCTGCGTCGGGACGGTGACAGGCTTGCCGTCCTGCGGACGGAGCAGGTTATTCGACGAGAGCATCAGCATACGTGCTTCTGCCTGTGCTTCGGGGCTCAGAGGCACGTGAATTGCCATCTGGTCGCCGTCGAAGTCCGCGTTAAATGCGGTACAGCAAAGCGGATGCAGCTTGAGCGCGCGACCCTCAACAAGCACGGGCTCAAATGCCTGAATGCCCAGACGGTGCAGCG
>CAZVJJ010000009.1:0-55164 GCA_964627295.1 uncultured Oscillospiraceae bacterium
GGGTAAGTGAGTTGCTGAAAGTGAAAATCAACGAAATGGACGAGGAAAGTTTTGCGCAATATTTGCGTTTCCACTACTATACCTGCGAAAAACCAGAACATTTAGGTAGTTCCAACCACCTGCTGTTTGTAACAGAAAAAAGCTGATATTGAAAAGCACCGTTCGCAGAATTTTCCACGAACGGTGCTTATAATAATGGCATTGGTCGTGCTGTAATTATAATCGTATGACACAAATCTGCTTGAATATGTAAGGGCTTAAATCAACCCCAAATATTCAAACACTTCTCTGATCGTTTTCTCTTTCTTATGATCGAAATCATCCGCGCATCATGCGCTTTCTTGCGATATTGATAGGACCCTCCTGCATACGGTTGATCCACGCAAGGCTCTTGCCGCAACCATAGGCGACACATTGGTCTGGGTCATCGGCAACGATGCAGGCGATGCCTGTGCGCTCCATAAGAAGCTCTGGCATACCCCAGATCTGACTGCATCCGCCCGTGAGGGTGATGCCATTTTCCGAAATATCACCGACAAGCTCAGGCGACGTCTGCTCGAGCACAGCCATAACTTCATCCGCGATCTGGCGCGCAGGACGGCGAAGCACCTCGTAGATCTCGGAAGAGACGAGCGTGACCGTGCGGGGCATACCTGTTTTGATATCGCGCCCTTTGATGTTCATACTGCGCTCATCGCTTCGGGGATAGACCTGTCCGAGCTGGATCTTGATCGATTCTGCCGTGACCTGTCCAATGATCACGCCGTGCTGACGGCGCACATAGCGACCGATCGCCTCGTCAAACGCATCACCCGCCACTTTCAGCGAGGAAGATACCGCAACGCCGTTCATGCTGAGCACGGCGATATCCGTCGTACCGCCGCCGATATCGACGACCATATGTCCCTTAGCGCCCTTGATATCCAGTCCTGCGCCGAGCGCAGCAGCCAGCGGTTCTTCGATCAGGAATACGCGGCGTGCGCCCGCTTCGATCGCGGCATTGATCACGCTTCGCTCCTCGACCTCGGTCACGCCACTCGGCACGCACACGACAACACGGGGCTTGGGGGTAAAGACAGAAGCCTTCGTTGCCTTGCGGAAAAGCGCTGAGAGCATCTTGACCGTCATTTCGTGGTCAGAGATGATGCCATCGCGCAGAGGCTTCATAGCAACGACATTTCCTGGGGTGCGCCCCAGCATATTGCGCGCACCTGCGCCGACATCGAGGATGTTGCCCGTATTCTTATCCACGGCAACGACAGAGGGCTCTTTGACTGTAATGCCCTTTCCATCGGTATAGACAAGGACATTCGACGTACCAAGGTCAACGCCCAGATCGGTTGAGAAAAAAATAGACATAATTCCACCTGCTTCGGTTATTTAAGTTTATGTGACGCGGCGATCACGCCGCAATGAACTTCCTTTGCGCCTGCTGTGAGCAGGACACGCGCGCATTCGCCCGCAGTCGCCCCCGTTGTGAGGACATCGTCGATCAGCAGGATGCGCTTCCCGCTGATTTCCGCTTCCTTTCGCACACGATAAATGCCGAGCACGTTGGCGCGACGGTGCGAATAGTCCGTAAGCGAGGATTGCGGTGGGTTGTTGCGCGTCTTTTTCAGAAGTGGCATCGCTTGTAAGCCCAGTTCGGGCGCTAATGCGCGGGCGATCAGCTCTACCTGATCGTAGCCACGGCGAATGCGACGCAATGTGCTCACAGGCACCCATGTGACGAGGTCAAATCCCTCGGGATATTCCCGCAGGAGCTTCGCTGCAAGAAGGCGGGCATACGAGGGGGCATAATTGCGCTTGCCGTAAAACTTATAGCGCAGGAGCGAATGCCTCACGCTCCCCTCATAGTACCAGACAGAAGCCCAACTGTCAAGAAAATGCAGTTTTTGTTTTCCATGGGCGCACTCAGGTGCGCTCACTCTGCACTTCTGGCAAACATCTGATTCTCCGCGATCCAAAATCGCACCGCAGAGGACGCATTTTCTTGGGAAGAGCATATCTGCAAGAATGTCCAAGGTTTATTCCACCTTTCCCTGCAAGCGAAGCTTGAGACCTGTGTAGCGACGGTTCTTCTTGGCATTATCGACCATGACCGCGACTGTTTCCTCTCTGCCGACGATGATGAGTAGCTCCCGCGCGCGGGTGATCGCCGTATAGAGGATGCTACGGCTGAGCAGATACGGCGAGCCATTCCACGCCGCAAGCACGACCGCGCGATATTCGCTACCCTGACTTTTGTGCACCGTCATCGCATAGGCAAGCTCCAGCTCATTGAGCTGTGTAAAATCGTATTCGACCTCTCGGTCGTCAAAAACGACGCTGAGCGTCTCTGCCGATGGGTCGATTTTTTTGATCGTTCCGATATCGCCGTTGAAAATGCCCGCACCGACCGCCGTGCCATCCGTCTTTTTCCAGAGGATGTCATAATTATTACGGATCTGCATAACGCGGTCGCCCTCGCGGAAAATAAAATCGCCGAATGCGCGCTCTTTTTTGTCAGGAGATGGTGGATTGAGCGCCGCTTGGAGCGTCTGATTCAGGCTCAGTGTGCCGACCCCGCCCTTTCGCGTGGGGGAAAGCACTTGGATCTGCTCGGCGGGAATGCCCATATTTTTCGGCAGGCGCGTCATGCAAAGATCGCGGATCAATTCACGCACCGCATCTTCGCTACTACGGCGCATGAAGAAAAAGTCGCTGTTGACCGTCTTGAGGTCGGGAAGCTCGCCGCGATTGACGCGGTGGGCATTCATAACGATCAGGCTCTGTTGTGCCTGTCGAAAAATGTCCGTCAAGCGCACCGAGGGGATCTGCCCACTGCGCAGGATGTCACCAAGGGGAAAGCCTGGTCCGACGGGCGGGAGCTGATCAGGGTCGCCGACAAGGATCAGGCGCTTGCCGCGCGGGATGGCTTGCAAAAGGCTGTGCGTCAGCGTGATATCGACCATGGACATCTCATCAATGATGACCGCATCCGCTTTTAAGGGGCTGTCTTCATCCTTTGCAAAGAACATACGCCCTGTGGCGGGATCGATGCCCGCTTCAAGCAAACGGTGGATGGTGGAGGCAGGCTCGCCCGTCACCTCGGTAAGGCGCTTGGCGGCGCGCCCTGTCGGCGCGGCAAGCACGCATCGAAGTTGCATCTGCCCAAATAGGGACAAAATGCCATTGAGAATGGTCGTTTTACCTGTACCGGGGCCGCCTGTGATCACGAGCACGCCTTTCGTCGTCGCTTCGCGGATCGCCTGCTCCTGCTCAGCAGAATAAGAGATACCGCTTTCTGACGCGACACGCTGGATCATTTTATCTAGCCCACGCGGCTGTGGGAAGCTGTCTGCGGCAAATTCGAGCAAGCGGCGGGTCGTATACTCCTCCGCCTCGCATAGGCTCGGCAGATAGACGACCGCAATGCCCGCAAGGGTCTTGCGCACCAAGCGCTCCCCCTGTAAAAGGCGCTCGATCCCCGCCACGACGGCTTCCGTCGGGACGTTCAGAAGTTGCGCTGTCGCATCTGTGAGCTTCTGCTCGGGAAGAAAGGTATGTCCACCCGATAGATTGTATGTAAGTTCAAAGAGAATGCCCGCTTCCACGCGACGCGGGTCATCCCCCGCAACGCCAAGTTCGATGGCAAATCGATCGACCGCGCCGAACGGCGCTTCGAGCCCATCATCCATCAGCAAATACGGATCGTCATACAGAAGCTCCACCGTGCTCTCCCCATATAGCTTATAGGTGCGCACAGCAAGCTCCGCAGGCAGATGGTGCAGGGCAAAAAATTCCATAAGTTGACGCATTCCCGATTGCTGGCGAAACTCCTCGCCGATCGCGCGAGCCTTTTCCTGCGAGATGCCCGCCACCTCGGCAAGGCGAAGCGGCTCGCGCTCCATGATAAGGAGCGTTTCATCGCCAAAGCATTCGACGATGCGCGCCGCCATTTTCGGACCAACGCCCTTGATCACGCGGCTGGAGAGGTAGCTGAGGATCTCCATACTGGTCTGGGGCATCATGCGCTCCAGAAATTCCGCTTCAAACTGTCGCCCATAGCTCGAATGGGTGCTCCATTTTCCTGTGACCATCAGCCGTTCCCCGACTGCGGGAAGCGGGATCGTGCCAACGACCGTGACCGCCTGTCCACCGCCAACGCCGACGCGCAGAACGGCATAGCCATTTTCATAATTTTGATAGATCACCGTGGCAATTACGCCCTGAATGATCTCTAATTCCTGTTCGTACAATGCGCTTTCGCTCCAAATTTTCATATTTTCTTTATTTTACAATAAAATCCGCAAAATGAAAAGACCTTTTTGGATTCTTTTTTCTGCAAAGCGCAAAAAATAAACAGGCGTTGACCCATCGTTCACAACTTCTAAAAATTGCGTTCACATTTTGTGGAACATCATCAAAAACGGTCAAAAACTTTGTGGATAAGTGTGAATTGCATTCATGCGTGGATTCGGGTATAATATCGTAAGATATCATGGGCAGGTATGGCGGGTGATGGGATGAAGGATCTTGCTCTGCTGATTTGGTTTACACAGCTCGGTCTATCTGTGAGCGTCCCGCTCGCAGGTTACATCCTGCTTGCCCTCTGGCTTCACGAAAGCCGCGGTTGGGGAAGTTGGGTCATCTGGGTCGGTGTGGTGCTCGGCATCGCAAGTGCGATCGGCGGTCTGCGCGACGCGCTCCGCTCGATGAATAAGTATGTAAAGCGCAATGCGCCCCCGCCTGCTGATCCGCCCGCAATTAGCTTTTCCGAACATGACTGATGGGTGATGATTTATGAATTCACGTAACTTTATTCTCAAAGAAACTGCGCGCCTTGCGCTCGGCGAAATCGTGTGCGTTTGCCTCATGTGTGGCATTTTCGCCCTGCTCAATGCGTTTGGCTATCAAGTGATCGTCGGTGGACTGCTCGGCACGCTTCTCGCCGTTGGCAATTTCTTCTTTATGGCGATCTCCGCAGATGCCGCCGCAGACAAGGCGGTGCAGGACGATGTAAAAGGTGGCAAGCAAGCCATCAAGGCATCGTACTCTTTCCGCTTGATCGTGATCGCCGTGCTCCTGTTCCTCTTTGCAAAGAGTGGACACGCGAACCTGATCGCGATGGTCGTTCCGCTTTTCCTCGTGTTCCCTCTCCTTACTGTGATCGAATTTTTCAGAAAGTCTGGTGGAAATAAGGCATGAGTATTGATGTTACTGGCGCATATGTGTATTTCGTGATCCCGATCCTCGGTGGCATCCCCATCACGCAGACGACCGTATCTTCGTTCATCGTCGCGGTGATATTATGCATAGCATTTGTCCTGCTTGGCAAAAACCTTCAAAAGCGCCCCACGAAAGTGCAGGTGCTCGTCGAAAAGGGCGTGTCGATGATCACGAATCTGACCGCCTCTGCTATGGGCAAGCACAATGTCCATTGGACACCGTTCATGGGATGTCTTTTCCTTTGCAGTATCTGCGGAAGCTACATCGGCATGACAGGCTTCCTCCGCTCTGCGACTGCGGACATCAACTGCACCGCCGTTTGGGCGCTGATGGTCTCGTTCATCATCTGGTTCAACAATATCAAGCACAACGGTATCGGCAATTTCCTGAAGAACTATATCAACCCCATGAATATCGTTTCAGATCTTGCACAGCCGCTTTCCATGTCGTTCCGTCATTTCAGCAATGTCTCCGTTGGTGGCATCATCTCCGCGATCGTTTATGCGGCGCTGACGCTGCTTTCGACCGTTGTCATCGGCTTCGTTTCTGCAAACGGCTGGCTGATGGGCGCGGTACTGCTTGCTGCAAGCGCGCTGTACTACTTCCTGCGCGCGCGCAAAACAGGGAAATTCCTGCACAAGCTCCTTGCGATCATTACGTTCGCGATCGGTCTTTTCGGACTGCTCGAATCGCTCGGCATCCTGACAGGTGTTCCCATTTTCACCTATGGCATCCCCGCGGTGCTGTCGGTCTATTTTGACATCTTCTCTGGCTTCATTCAGGCACTCGTGTTTACGCTGCTTTCGATGGTCTATATCGCAGGCTCGCTTCCCGAGCCCGAAGCAGAAGCGGAAGCTTAATTTCGTTAGCAATACACCCTATATATACAAACAAAACTTTTAGGAGGAAAATAATTATGGGTATTGGTGAAGGTCTCGCAATTCTGGGTAAGGCTCTGGGCGCAGGTCTGTGCATGGGTATCGGTGCTATCGCACCTGCTCTTGGTGAAGGTAACGCAGTCAGCCACGCACTCGATGGTATGGCTCGTCAGCCTGAATCCGCTGACAATCTTCGTGTCAACATGATCCTTGGCTGTGCAATTACCGAATCGACTGGTATTTACTCCCTCGTTATTGCAATTCTGATCCTGTTCACGCTGTAAGACGCACTCTCTTATCATATACGAAAGGAGCGAAGTGCGTGGGTTACTATTTAGATTTTATCGGTGTCGAGCCATGGACCGCGCTGTTCACTCTTCTGAACACCCTGACCGTTATTTTTGTAGGCACAAAATTTCTTTTCAAGCCCGTGATGAAGATGATCGCGGAGCGGCAAAAGGAGATCGACGACCTCTATGCAGATGCTGACAGCGCAAAGCAGCAGGCATCTGCACTCGAAAGCGAATACCATCAGAAGCTTTCTGCCGCACAGCAGACGGGCGAGCGCCTTGTGAAAGAGGCGACCGAGCGCGCACACGTGCGCGAGGAGGAGATCATCCGTCAGGCAAATGCAGACGCAGATGCGATCATGCGCAAGGCATCCGCTGACATCGCACAGGAGAAAAAGAAAGCGATCAACGACGCTAAGAACGAGATCGCCGATATCTCCCTTGCGATCGCGGGCAAGGTCGTCGGCCGTGAGCTGAACAAAGCAGATCAGGCTGAGCTGATCGACCGCTTTATCGACGAATTAGGTGAGCAGGTATGACCGAGGTTGGAACTGTGTATGGCGGGGCACTTTATAGCCTTGCCCGTGATGAAAACCTGAGCGACGTGATCCTCGACCAGCTCAAAACGCTGGATGAAAGCTTCGCGCAGGAGCCCGATTTCCTGCGGTTGCTCGCCGCGCCGAATCTGAGCAAAGCAGAGCGCTGCCAGATCCTCGACGAGAGCTTTCGCGCGCATGTTGCGCCATATGTGCTGAATTTTCTGAAAATTCTGACCGAAAAAGGCTATGTGCGCCACTTTCACGACTGCTACGCGGCATACCGCGCGCTGTATAACGAGGAAAATGGCATTTTGTGCGTGACGGCTGTGACTGCCGCACCGCTGAGCGAGGAGCAGGCGGCAAAGCTTGCCAAAAAGCTCAGCGATCTTACGCAAAAAGCCATTGCGCTGGAAAATAAAATCGATCCATCAGTCTTAGGCGGCGTTCGCCTTGACTATGACGGTAAGCGCGTAGATGACACGGTGGCGCATCGGCTCGATGCGATCCGCTCCGCGCTTCAAAATACCGTACTCTGATGGCAGAAAGCAGGGACAGTATGGAATTAAGACCCGAAGAAATAACAAAAATCATTCGCAGTCAGATCAAAAACTACGAAAACCGCATGGAAGTGAGCCAGACGGGTGTCGTCATCCTCGTTGGTGACGGCATCGCAAAGGCTTCTGGACTGGATAACTGTATGTCTGGCGAGCTGGTCGAATTCCCCGACGGCTCTTACGGCATGGCGCAGAACCTCGAAGAGGAGACCGTATCCATCACCATCCTTGGCTCGGATCAGGGCATCAAGGAGGGCGATATCGTCAAGCGCACAGGCCGTGTCGTTTCCGTGCCCGTTGGTGAAAAATTGATCGGCCGCGTTGTCAATGCGCTCGGCGCACCCATCGACGGCAAAGGGCCGATCGAAAACGAGGGCTTCCGCCCCATCGAAATGCCCGCCCCTGGTATCATTGCGCGTAAGCACGTTTCCCGTCCGCTTCAGACGGGCATCAAGGCGATCGACTCGATGATCCCCATCGGTCGCGGTCAGCGTGAGCTGATCATCGGCGACCGTCAGACAGGCAAAACTACCATCGCAACAGATACCATCCTCAACCAGAAGGGCAAGGATGTCATCTGCATTTATGTCGCCATCGGTCAGAAGCGCTCCACCGTCGCACAGATCGTGAACACGCTCACCCTCGGCGGCGCAATGGATTATACCATCGTTGTTTCGGCGACTGCTTCCGAGCTTGCGCCGATGCAGTATATCGCGCCGTATGCAGGCTGCTCCATGGGCGAGTATTTCATGCATCAGGGCAAGGACGTGCTCGTGATCTACGACGATCTGAGCAAGCACGCGGTGGCTTACCGTGCCATTTCGCTGCTCATCCGTCGTCCTCCCGGACGCGAAGCATACCCTGGTGACGTTTTCTATCTGCACTCAAGACTGCTTGAACGTGCGGCACAGCTTTCGGACAAGCTCGGCGGTGGCTCGCTGACCGCGCTGCCCATTATCGAAACGCAGGCGGGTGACGTTTCTGCGTACATTCCGACGAACGTCATCTCCATCACCGATGGTCAGATCTTCCTCGAAACTGAGCTTTTCAACGCAGGCGTTATGCCCGCGGTCAACCCCGGTATCTCCGTGTCCCGTGTTGGCGGTGATGCGCAGATCAAGGCGATGAAAAAGGTCGCAGGTTCGCTCAAGCTTCTTTACTCGCAGTATCGCGAGCTTCAGAGCTTTGCACAGTTCGGCTCGGATCTCGATGCGGATACCAAGAGCCGCCTTGCGCTTGGCGAACGCATCGTTGCCGTGCTCAAGCAGAAAAACGGTTCTCCCGTCGAAGTCGCGCATCAGGTGTGCATTATCTACGCGGTAACGCATGGATACCTCAATGGCCTCGCCGTCGAGAAGATCCCCGAATTCGAGGCACAGCTCGTCAGTCACATGGACACTCGCCACGAGGATGTTCTCACCGCCATCCGTAAAACCGGAAAGCTCGAGACTGACACCGAGGAGAAACTGCGCGCCGCACTCGAGGAATTGATCGCACAATTCGCCACGGGCGAATAAAGGAGGTGCCCCCACATGGCTGGCGTTTCCTCAAAAGAGATCAAAAACCGCATCAAAAGCATGGAATCCACCCGACAGATCACGAAGGCCATGGAAATGGTCGCTTCGTCGAAGCTCCGTCGGGCACAGGCACAGGTGAGCGCTTCGCGCCCCTATTTTGAGATCCTTTCCGCGACCATCCGCGACATCGCCGCATCCGACCGCGATTTCCGCTCTGCCTATATGCAGGCGCGGAGCGTGAAGCGTTCGCTTTACATCGTGATCGCAGGCGACCGTGGTTTGGCTGGCGGCTACAACAGCAATATCCTGAAGCTGACACAGCAGCACATTGCCGATAAGGACGCGATCGTGCTCCCCATCGGAAAGAAAGCAGTCGATCATTTCCGCGCGCATGGTGTTCCCTCGCTGACAGACAGCTACGCCATTGCCGCAGATGTGGACATCGGCGACTGCTTCTCCATCGCAAAGCAGCTATGCAAGCAATTCCTCTCGGGCGAATTCGACGAAATTTGCGTATGCTACACAAATTTCGTATCCGTGCTTTCGCAAACGCCCGAGATCCGCAAGCTTCTCCCGCTTGTTCCCGATGCTTCGGCATCTGCCAGCACGGCAAGCGATACCATCTACGAGCCGAGCTATGAGGTCGTATTCGAGACGATCGTTCCCGAATATCTTGGTGGCGTTCTCTATGGCGCGCTCTGCGAGAGCCGCGCCGCCGAGCAAGCCGCACGCCGCACCGCCATGGACGCGGCGACCTCCAACGCAGACGACATGATCGCCGATCTTAGCCTGAAATTCAACCGCGCACGTCAGGCTGCCATCACGCAGGAGATCACCGAGATCGTCGCTGGTTCGTAACCTAAATCAAGGAGTTGAATCGAATGGTCAAACACAAAGGAACCGTGATCCAAGTTCAGGGTCCTGTTCTGGATATTCGCTTTGGGGACGATGCGCTGCCCCTGCTCAACAGCGCGATCGAGATCCCGCTGGGCGATACGGTCGTCGTAGCCGAGGTGGCACAGCACATCGGTGACAATGTCGTGCGTTGCATCGCCATGTCCTCTACCGACGGTATGCAGCGCGGCGCGGAAGCGACCGATACGGGCGCGCCCATTTCCGTACCTGTCGGCGAAGAATGCCTCGGACGCGTTTTCAACCTGCTCGGTCAGCCGATCGATGAAGCAGGTCCTGTGGAAGCGGCTGAAAAATGGCCCATCCACCGCGCCGCCCCCGCCTATGAAGAGCAGCAGCCCGCGACCGAGATCCTCGAAACAGGCATCAAGGTCATCGACCTCATCTGCCCCTATGCAAAAGGTGGCAAGATCGGTCTGTTCGGTGGCGCTGGCGTTGGCAAGACCGTCCTCATTCAGGAGCTGATCTACAACATTGCAACTGCGCACAACGGCTACTCCGTTTTTACGGGTGTCGGTGAGCGTACCCGTGAAGGCAACGACCTTTACAACGAAATGACCGAGTCGGGCGTTATCTCCAAGACCGCCATGGTCTTCGGTCAGATGAACGAGCCCCCCGGAGCGCGTATGCGCGTGGGTCTTTCGGGACTGACGATGGCAGAATACTTCCGCGATGTCAAGCATCAGGACGTTCTGCTGTTTATCGACAATATTTTCCGCTTCACACAGGCAGGCTCGGAGGTTTCGGCTCTGCTTGGCCGTATGCCGTCCGCAGTTGGCTACCAACCAACGCTTGCTACAGAGATGGGCGCGCTTCAGGAGCGCATCACCTCCACAAAAAATGGCTCGATCACCTCGGTTCAGGCGGTTTATGTCCCTGCGGACGACCTGACCGACCCCGCGCCTGCAACGACGTTTGCACACCTTGATGCAACGACCGTTCTTGACCGCGCGATCTCGTCGCTCGGCATCTTCCCCGCTGTCGATCCGCTCGACTCCACCTCGCGTATCCTCTCCCCCGAGATCGTGGGAACTGAGCACTACGAGGTCGCCCGCGCTGTTCAGCAGATCCTCCAGCGCTATAAGGAGCTTCAGGACATCATCGCCATCATGGGCATGGACGAACTGAGCGAAGAAGACAAGCTCACGGTCAGCCGCGCACGTAAGGTCCAGCGCTTCCTCAGCCAGCCGTTCCATGTTGCCGAGCAGTTCACGGGCTACACGGGCAAGTACGTGCCACTCAAAGATACGATCCGCTCCTTTAAGGAGATCATCGAGGGCAAGCACGACGATATCCCCGAATCGTACTTCCTGTTCCAAGGCAGCATCGACGATGTCGTGGCAAAATATAAGGGCGGTGAGGGCAAGTGAATTCCTTCCCTCTGAAAATCGTCACCCCCGATGGGCTGATCTTTGACGGCGAAGCTGAAAAGGTCATCGTTCGCACCACGACGGGCGATCTTGCCGTTCTTGCTAAGCACATGAACTGCGTTGCACCCCTCGGAATGGGGCGCGCCATCATCGAATCTGGTGGTGAGCGCCGCTATGCTGCCTGCATCGGTGGTATGCTCAGCGTGCAGTCGGGAAGCGTGACGCTCGTTCCGACGACCTTTGAGTGGGCAGAATCGATCGATGTCGCACGCGCAGAGCTTTCCCGCGCCCGCGCAGAAAAAGTCCTGCACAGCAAGGATTCTTCCCAGACCGATCTTCGTCTTGCCGAAGCACGCCTGCGCCGCGCACTCGTGCGCAAGAGCGTCGCACAATCGAAATAAGCAAAAAGCATCCGCACACAAACGCGCGGATGCTTTTCTTTTGCCCAAAAAGGGGCAATGATTTTCATATCATATCAGGTTCTTCTTTTGTAACCGCAATCGCAGTAGGCATCCCCGTCAGCGATCGTGCACTTCCGCACAAAATGCGATGCACCGCCCGCTTCGCTCATGGCGTAGTCGAGTGCACACATGGCAGGAACAAGGTCAAAAAGCCCCAACTCTTGCATCAATGTGCAGATACCGCATTGGGTGAATCGTGCTTCATATCCGCTATCATCGGCATAAGGAAGATACTCCATATTCCATGAGTAGGGGTTGCGGTCGGCGGCACGGAAAGCGGCTGTTTTCTTCATACCGTCGATATCTTTTTGCGTAAATTTCTGCTTTCCACTCATACGGCAGAACCATTTCATCGGCGCGGTCATCATAGACTTTCGATAATAGACCGTCAGCGTTTCCACATCGGGACGGCTGGGCATGGAAAGCACCAGCGCACCGAGCATGGCACAACCGACGATGTTCATCCGAAAACGGTCGCCTTTTTCAAACTCCGGCAGGTTTACGATGATTTCTTTGTATTTTCTCTTTGCCTTTGCCATGATAGACTTGGCATCCGCCTTGGTGATGTCAAAAAAGAAGGGCAGATTTTTCTCAAATGACCTGCAAAAGAACTGCCACACAGCAGAGGGCATTCCTATGTATTTCATACTGATTCCTCCTTACCAAATCCAAAGCATCAAGGCACTGCTGAGAAAACCTGCCACAATCGCAAATGGCATCGCAGGCAGGCACACCTTTACATGAAACCATTTTTGATGATATTCCTTTTCCATACGCTCCGTTCCGGGTAGCCGAACACGCTTGATGTTGGCAAACAAGACCCAGTCCAGAAAGAAAGTATCCCATGCAAACACGAAGAGCATATAAATCCAAGTCAGTCCAACGCCCTGCCAAAAGGTTTTCACCCCCGCCAAATGCAACATCCATGCAAACAGGAACAGAAATACAATCACGGCAAGCAATTTCTTGATCTTCATCAGTTTTGTCAGTTTCTTTTTTTGGGCTTCTTTGTGCTGAGAACGGTAGTATTCCGCCTGAATTTCCGGCGGATAGTCGCTGATAAAGGTCAGGGGGCTAATATAGAGCAGTCCAAACACACAAAAGCCGAACAGCAAAAGCATTATGAAGATTTCAATAAGAATAACGGTAGGATTCATAAGAAACCGTCCTTTCTTCGTTCTACACCGACACAGGTAGTGCCTTTTTCAGCCGGACGCTCTGCGCCTGTTCCTTCGTGTCATCGCTCTCATCATAGGCATCGTAGGGGGCGTTGGGGTCATGGGGCTTCTGCTTTTTGGAGGCACGGCAGACGGTGTCGGTATGGGCAAACACAAAGTCCAAATCATCCGACCAGCCGGTATGTCCGGTAATGACCATGGGGTTTATGCCTCGATCTCGCAGCAGCTTCTCCAGCGCCGCCAGAGATCGTATGGACAGGGCATTGTCCTCCGCCAGATCGTCCAAAAAGCTGCACCCGCCCAGTGGGCCAAACCAGATGGTATCTCCTGTGAACAGGTAAGCATCATCGATCAGATAGACCAAGTGTCCCCAGGTGTGCCCCGGAACTAAGATACACTCGATCTTGATGCCGTCAATTTCAAACACCTGCCCGTCCTTTAAGAGCACCTTTTTGTTGTCGATCTGCACAGGCGGTAGCTTATACCAACCACCATAGACCTTGCGCCGCACCTCACCTGTGAGATAGCGGTTTTCGATCTCGCCGATATAAAGCGTCGCATGGTTGAATAGCCCATCGCTATCCCGCTCCACCGCCCCCACATGGTCGGTATCCTGATGGGTGAGAAGGATATGCCCGATGTTCTCTGGCTTTAAGCCCAGCCATTCCATCTTTTCGCTCAGCCGTTCGTAGTTATAGCCTGCGTCGATCATGATGGTAGTTCCATTCTTCGTATAGAAGAAGATATTAGCCACAAATTCACGGACACACTTCACACGCTCGTCAATAATGCCTGTGTTCAGGGGCTTGAATATCTCCTTGCCTCGAAACTTCATAGCCATGACCTTTTCCTGCAATTTAGATGCTGATTTTGACATTGTGTTTCCTCCTTACAACAACATACCGATTCCCGCAAAGATCAGGGAAATCACCGCCATGCCGACCGTGCCGACAAGCCATTTTTTGTATGTATCGGATTTTGTGATATAGGGCATCAGATCCTCCGTCCCTGGGATCACCCATGCCTTTGTGCGTCCGACCCAGTAGGCATCAACGCCAAACTTGTCGATCAGATTCATCACGGACAGGATCACAAAACTCTGCCAAAATACAGGTAAAAAACCTCGTGCGCCATTGAGCACATACACGCATATACACATATACGCTATATAGATCGGCAGTAAAACAACTTTCAGCAGGATGGATTTTCGCCTGATTTTTTCTTTCGTAGTCAGCCCCAGTTCTATGCACCGCTGTTGCACCTTGTCGCTATAAAAATGTACCATGCCGACAGCCCCTTTGCGGATGCCAATGGCACAGACGAGCACCAGCATTGCACCCAATCCCAATCCTTCCAATACCACTTGCAAAAACATTACATATTCCTCCTATTTTCCATTTATATTGCTTGAATTTCCGACTTTACGCATTCCACATAAGTCAGCGGGAAACTGTTTGTTCCGAACCGCAGGGCAGATCAGAGCATACATTTGCTTATACGCATTGTGGTCTTTCTGCATAAAGCGGTCATAGATTTTTGCCGTGCGATCCCAAAATGTTTTCATCCTACCAACACTCCCTGCACGCAAGTTAGCCGTCTCTAACTCGCAGTATTTGAAAAGCCGCCAACCCGCGGCGATCAGAATAGGTCTGTTAGATTTGCAGAAGTTAGCACCGTCTAACGTCATTTTCCATTATAGTGCACGCATTTCAAAAAGTCAATCCTTTCGCTCTATTTTCGGTCGTCTGTAGCTTTGCGGGCTATCGGTGCTTTTTTCGCTTGTGGATTGACAAATATGCTCCATCGGGGTACAATAACAGTATTCTAATCGATTCGAGGTAATTCGCATGGAACAGAAACTGCACACAGAGACCCTATGCATTCAAGCAGGCTACTCCCCCGCAAGTGGCGAGCCCCGCCAGATCCCGATCATCCAGAGCACCACGTTCAAATATGCAACGAGTGAGGATATGGGCAAGCTTTTTGACCTTGAGGCATCGGGCTATTTCTACTCCCGCCTGCAAAACCCCACCTGCGATATGGTCGCCGCGAAAATCGCGGCACTCGAGGGTGGCACGGCGGCAATGCTCACAGGTTCGGGACAGGCGGCAAACTTCATGGCTGTCTTTAATATCTGCGGCATCGGCGATCACGTGGTCGCAAGCTCCGCGATCTACGGCGGTAGCTTCAACCTGTTCAATGTAACGATGCGCCGCATGGGCATTGATTTCACCTTTGTTGACCCCGACTGCTCCGAAGATGAGCTGAACGCCGCATTCCGCTCGAATACGAAGGCGCTTTTTGGCGAAACGATCGCAAATCCCGCGCTGACGGTGCTCGACATTGAAAAATTCGCCAAGGCGGCGCACGCACACGGTGTCCCACTGATCGTGGACAATACGTTCGCAACGCCTGTCAACTGCCGTCCCTTTGAATGGGGCGCAGATATCGTGACCCACTCGACCACGAAATACATGGACGGTCACGCATCTGCCATCGGTGGCTGTATCGTAGATAGTGGCAAATTCGACTGGACAAAGTATCCCGAGAAATTTGCCTGCCTGACCACCCCCGACGAGAGCTACCACGGCGTGACCTACACCGAGCGTTTCGGCATCGAGGGCGCATATATCACCAAGTGCACCGTGCAGCTCATGCGCGACCTTGGCTGTGTGCAGTCCCCGCAGAGCGCATACCTGCTCAATCTGGGACTGGAAAGCCTCCCCTGCCGCATGAAACAGCACTGCGAAAATGCGCAGAAGATCGCCACATTCCTGCAAAGCAATGAAAAGGTCGCATGGGTCAAGTACAGCGGTCTCGCGGGCGACAAATACTATTCCCTTGCGCAGAAATATATGCCCAACGGCTCGTGCGGTGTCGTTTCCTTTGGTCTAAAGGGCGGACGCGCCGCGGCTGAGGTGTTCATGAAGCACCTGAAACTCGGCTCGATTGAAACGCACGTTGCCGATTCCCGCACCTGCTGCCTGCACCCCGCTTCGAGCACGCACCGCCAGATGACGGATGCCGAGCTCGATGCCGCAGGTGTCGGCGCAGATCTGATCCGTCTGAGCTGTGGCCTTGAAAACGCCGAAGACCTCATCGCCGACCTCAAGCAGGCGATCGAAAAGGCTTGATTTCGCACATAAAGTACAAAAAACACAAGGCTTTCGCATTTTTTTGCGAAAGCCCTGAACATTTATTCTCCGTAACCGTTTGGATTCTTGCTTTGCCAGTTCCACGAATCGCGGCACATATCCTCGAGGTTCTTTTCTGCCTTCCAGCCGAGGATCTGGGCGCTCTTTGTGGGGTCTGCGTAGCAGGTAGCGAGGTCGCCAGGACGGCGATCTACGATCTTGTAGGGGAGCTCGATCTGATTTGCCTTCATAAAGGTATTGACCATGTCGAGCACGCTGTAGCCCGTGCCTGTGCCGAGGTTAAAGACCTCACAGCCCTGATGCTCAGCAGCATACTTGACTGCGCATACATGACCCTTGCTCAGATCGACCACATGGATGTAATCGCGCACACCCGTTCCGTCGGGCGTATCGTAATCATTGCCATACACGCTCAAATACTCGCGACGGCCGACAGCGACCTGCGTGATATAGGGCATGAGGTTATTGGGAATGCCGCGCGGATCTTCGCCGATCAAGCCGCTCTCGTGCGCGCCGATGGGGTTGAAATAGCGAAGCAGGACGATGCTCCACTCAGGGTCAGCATTTGCCATGCCAGAGAGGATCTGCTCGGTCATGTACTTCGTCCAGCCATAGGGATTCGTGCAGTTACCCGTGCGGCTGGTCTCGCGCAGGGGCATCTCATTGTCCCCCGAATAGACCGTTGCGGAGGATGAGAAAATGATCTTCTTCACGCCGACTTCATTCATCACTTTCGTGAGCACGAGGGTCGCATTGAGGTTATTGTCGTAATAGCGCCACGGCTGGGCAACGGATTCGCCGACCGCTTTCAGACCTGCAAAGTGAATGACCGCATCGATCGCGTTTTCTGCGAAGATCTTGCGCAGGATGGCTTCATCACGGCAGTCCCCTTCGTAGAACTTGAGGGTCTTTCCCGTAAGATGCGCAACGCGATCAAGGCTCTTGGGGTTGGAATTGCAGAGGTTATCGAGCACCACGACACCGTAACCGCTGTTTAGAAGCTCGAGGCAAGTATGCGAGCCGATATAGCCAGCACCGCCAGTAACAAGAATGTTCATAAACGTACCTCCATATTTTTTCTTTGCTTATTATAGCACACCCTGTTCGCGCTTGCAAGGTTTTATGGGAATTATAAGAACAACTTTCGCTCCATCGTTTCGCGTGCGGGGCGGCTGATGCCGAGAAAAATGAACATTCCACCGAGCACCACGAGCACCACGAGCGGATAGGCTGACCATCCGACAAAGCGCATATGTGAAAACGTATAGTCGATCAAAAATTCCATCAGCGGCATCATCGCACCGATCAAAACGAACGCGCCACCAAAAATAAAGAACTTCCCTCGGCGGACATAGCGCAAAAGGGTAACGACCGCCGTCACGATCAAGCCAAATCCACCCACAAGCGGGAACGCAAGGCTCAAAAACCAACCGCCATGCGTTGCAAGGCTGATATAGAGCAAATAAACACCGAGCGTAGCAAACGCCACGGGCACGAATACGACAGGATTCGGTCTGCGAAACCAGAACGGGAGCACGAAAGATACATATCCCACCACGAGCGCGCCGATCACATAGCCAGACCACGTGATCGCACGATTGATCTGCCCATCAACAAGGACCGTAATGAGCAGCGGAATGAGAAAAAGCGTCGTCAGCACCGTCAGCACGCTACGGCGATTCATCTGCTGAGGCATGGGATAGCGGTCAGCGGGATAGAGGTGCTCACCATTGGGCATCTCCAAGTCAGGATGGAATACGATCGTTGCGCACAGAGGACATTTTTTCTCAGAATCCGCTAGTTTTACGCCACATTTGACACAATACATACTGTTTCTCCTTATTCTTCGGGGAGATTGCTCTCCACGGTGACTGGGATCGCCATATCACGAAGCACACGGAAGAAATGGTATTCAAGGTCTGCTTCGCGGATATTGCGGATGAAATTGATATAGAGCGTACCGCCATAGGAAAGCACTCCGCAGTTATTCGGCGCAGTCGCCTGCACACCGAGGATGAAATCCATGCGCGTAACATATGGCTTCATCGCTTCTGGAAGTGTCACGTTGCCAAGATTCGACAGGCTCAGGCAGGATTTTTTCTCGCCGACGGCATTAAACACCGCTTTCATGACCGCATTTTTGATAAAAAGTGGCATAAGCTTGACCGCCAAGCTCCGCTCGCTTTCGACGTTGGTCGCGATCATCGCGCGCATCCGCTGGGACGTGACATCGAGCCCCAACTTATGCTGTACCGCATGGCAAAGCTCCTCGATCGAATACTCACCAAGGCGCGGATCGACCTCAGGGGTGGTGTAGAGCGCGAAATTGCGGAGCGTCCTGCTCGGGAAAAGCTTGCGCAGATTCACAGGGATCAGTACCTTTACGGGCTTGCGGTGGCGAATATTCGGCACTTGCTCCTGCTGAAGATCAAGGATCGCCCGCATCATCACCGCGCATAAAAATGCCGTCAGGCTCACGCCATAGCTGTGCGCGCGATCAAGCACCGCCTGCGTCGGCACTTGCAGGCAGGTCAAGTGCTTGAAGCCATCTGGCTCGGGCGTGCCCGTCAGGCGAAATGCATTGCTCTCGCGACGGCTAGCGCTCACGCGCCCCGCATATTTCTGGAAGCTGTCTTCCAGTTCCGCTTCCGTCGGCTCTTCGAGCCGCCCCAAAACGCCCGCTTCTGCGGGAATGGAAATGCAATAGCGCTGTGTCAGGTACTCAGCAACCAGCGTTTTTAGGAATACCAGCGCACCATTTCCATCCGTCAGCGAATGGAAAAATTCGACCGCGATGCGATTTTTGTAGACGATCACGCGGAACGCGCATCGGCGCACTTCATCGCGCGACATTCGCGCAAGCGGATAGCTGTTCTCTTCCCCAAGCTCAGGCGCGTGGGAAAGTTGCTGTAAATAGTACCAGAATACGCCGCGCCGCAATCGCGTAGCGATGGACGGAAAGCGCCGCACGGTCACATCGAGCGCCGATTGCAATATCTCACGATCGATCTGCTCCGTAAGCGTCGCACTCAGGCGATACACATTGCTCCAATTCTGGCGGCGCGCGGCGGGATAGATTTTCGCCGCATTGTCAAGCGGCATCCAGCGAAGCTTATTTTCAGGGCAAAGCACACGCGTGAGGAATTGATTGATGGTATCAAAATCCCCCTCGTTTTCCCGAAGTCCATAGAGCACATAGCCATGCCAACGCTCGGGCGCTACGATCACGCGACTGCTCACACCAAAGCTGCGCAGTCGCGCATCCATATCGACCGAATCCGATCGCATGATCTCGTCCCCGCCGACAAAAATGAGCGACGGTGGAAGTCCTGTCAGTTCCCCGAAAATCGGCGATACGAGCGGATCATCGCGCGTGTCGGTATAGCAGGTAGCATAGAAATCAAGCTGTTTTTGCGAGATGGATGGGTCGCGATCGCGGTTTTCCTCATACGAGCTTCCAGATGCCGTCAGATCCGTCCAAGGGGAGATGGCAAGGATTCCGCAAGGCTGTTCCATCCCAAGTTCCCTGAGCTTCAGGCAGAGCGCGTAGCACAGTCCACCGCCCGCACTTTCACCGCAGAGCAGAATATTGCGCGGGAGATAGCCCTTTGACAAGAGATACCGATATGCCTCGAGCGCATCCTCGATCGGCGCAGGGAAGCGATGCTCAGGCGCAAGACGATACGCCGCGCAGAATACGCGCACGCCGCCCTGAACGGCGAGCGTCGAGCCGAAGCCCTTTGCATATTCGAGCCCACCGCAGGTGTAGCCCCCGCCATGCAGGTACAAGATCACGCCCTGCCGCCGCTCATCGCGTGGCAAGATCCATGCACCGCTGAAATTGTCGAATTGATGTTCTTTCGCGATGGTGCGACGGCGATATTTCGCCTCCATCAGTTCTCCGATCTTGTCCTGCCCTTTCCGCGTGGTCTCAAGCGAACAGCTTTCCACGAGCGGGCGCAACCGCGCAAGTTGTGCGCGGATCATCTTTGCCGAAAATGCCATAGTGCAAGTTCCTTTTCTTGATAGGTTGTCCTTTTTCTGTTCTTTGATAAGGGTATTGTACCATATTTTTTCCTCTTGCTCAACCTCCGTGCGAAAAAAGATGCTCTCCGCGCAGTAGAAATCCAACTCCATCGGCAGGAGAATGGCGAATTGATGCTTGTCAGAGGGCTATTTCCGTGCTAAAATAGGGAGAAAAGAAGGAGGAAATGCTATGGAATATCGAATTTTGGGAAAAAGCGGACTTCGCGTCTCGCGCATGGGCTTCGGTGGCATCCCCATCCAGCGCATCGATGCAGATGGCACACGCGCGCTGATGCACGCGCTCATGGACGCAGGCATCAACTACATCGACACCGCGCGTGGCTATACCGTGAGCGAGAGTTATCTTGGCTATGCACTCGAGGGCATCCGCGAGCACTTCATTCTCGCAACGAAGAGCACCGCGCAGACGAAAGAAGCCATGCACGCAGACATCGAAACGAGCCTAAAAAATCTGCGCACCGACTATATCGACCTTTATCAGCTCCACAACCCCTCCCCCGCCGCGCTCGATACCATCCTCGCGCCAGATGGCGCGCTTGAAGCGCTTCTCGAAGCGAAGCAGGCAGGAAAGATTGGGCATATCGGCATCACCGCGCACTCGATGGAAGTTTTCGAGCGTGCTCTGGCGTATCCGTGGGTCGAAACGATCATGTTCCCCTATAACATCGTAGAAACGCAGGCGGAGCACCTGATCGCCAAATGCACCGAGAAAAACATCGGCTTTATCGACATGAAGCCCCTCGCAGGTGGCGCGATCGAGGACGCGACCGTTGCTCTGCGATTCCTGCTTGCTGATCCGCACGTGACCGTCACCATCCCCGGTATGGCAGCGCCCGAGGAGCTTGCGCAAAACATCGCCGCCTGCTCCGATACCGCACCGCTGACGCAGGAAGAACTGCAAAAAATCAACCACATCCGCGCTGAACTCGGCACAAATTTCTGCCGCCGCTGCAATTACTGCGCGCCATGCACCGCAGGCATCAATATCCCCAGCGTTTTCCTGTTTGACGGCTATCTCAGCCGCTACGGGCTTGCCGACTGGGCGCGCGCCCGCTATGCGACCCTCACCGCGACCGCTTCCGACTGCATCGGCTGTGGCGCTTGCGAGGCTCGCTGTCCCTATCAGCTCCCCATCCGCCAAATGATGCAGACCGCAAAGGCGCATTTCGGCAAATAAAGGAAACAACAAAAGCCTGCCGAACGGCAGGCTTCCTTTATTTCGTCAATTCATCGGTCAGGCGCAGGATCTCAGGAGCGATGCGAGCGCGCTCTTTTTTGAGAAGATGCTGATAAAGCGGGTAAGCCATCCCGAGCACGGCCATGCCTACGACCCCAGCGCCGATGCCGACAGGGATCGCGGCTGTGCCGAGCAGAGTGCCGAAATCGGACATCACAAGGCTCATGCCCGCACCCATCACGAGCGTGCCGATCACGCCGATAGCGATCGCCCAAGCGGTCGCTTTTTTCGTAGCGCTTGCGTCGAGTGCGCGAAGCTGTTCCATTTTATCCGCTTTCGGCGGGAGGTACTTCTCGCGGATGCGCGCGACTTCCTCCTGCTCTTCGGCGCTGTAGGTCATCTTAAACGTTTCTTGGTTTTCCATATTTATGCTCCAATTTCGATTTTTCGATTATTTTTGACGATCATGCGCACCGCCATCGTGATCACAAAGATGGAGATGGCAAGTCCGCTCAGGCTCATAAAAAGCTGCCGCGTCGCTTCTGACATTTCATTTTTGTCAAAGGTGACGAGCATCGTCCCCTCAAGCGTCAGCATGGACACGCACGACGATGCCAGCGAGATCGCTTTTGATGCCGAGAAAACGGGACTCCCGACCGTTCGGAAGCGCACCAAGCTGATGATCGCGAGCGTAAAGCTTGTGAACGTATACGCCGCCATGGCGATGGTGGTGATCTCATGGTGCTTGACCATGCGGTTTTCATAGAGCATCAAAAAGATCATCGCAGAAAGTGCCACGTTCATCGCAAGGAAGCACCATCCGCACACGCGGGCATAGGTGCGCTCGCGCACCATCTTTTCGCATGGCTGATAGCGCAGGGTGTGCTGTGCGAGGACAAATCGCATGAGCGCCAGAAGAAAATAGTATGCCGCAAGCGAATAATACCACGCGCTGCTGTGATAGATACCAAGCCCCAACTGTAGGGCGGCATATGCGCCATTGTAGACTAGGCTTCCCGTCAGCGTGACTTTCATGCGCAGATGGCGGTCGCTCAGCCAGCGCCTGAGATAGCGGTTCTCCGTTTTGAATGTGCGGAAAAAGCGAATGATCTGTGGCAGGCGCACGCACCAAAGGGTCAGCGTGTACGCCGAGAGGACGTAGGATGCAATGCGAAGCGGATGCGTCTGCGAAAGGCAGAGCGCCGCATACGAAAGCGCCACCGCTGATGCAAAAAACAGCACGATGAGCACGGCAAAATGCGGAAAAAGCACCCATTTTGCGATCTTTTTCCAATTCATCTCAGCACCTCCTGAGCTTGACGGTAAATGTCGAACCGACACCGACGGTGCTTTCGACGCTGATCTGGGCATGGAGGATATCGACCACGCGCTTGACAAGCGCCAATCCCAGTCCATTACCGCCCGATGCATGGGAGGGGTCGCCCTGATAGAATTTTTCAAAAATATGTGCCCCTACCTCCGCGCGCATACCGCACCCCGTGTCGGAAATGCACACCGTCGCCCATTCGTCCGTTGTCGTGAGTTTTAAGGTGACTGTGCCGCCTGCGGGCGTGAACTTAAAGGCGTTGGAAAACAGATTGTTCCACACGAGCGTCAGAAGCTCCGCATCTGCTCTCACGAGCACATTTTCGTCAAGCGCGGTATCGATATCGATATTTTTCTCTTCCCACACCTGCTCAAATTGCAGTAAGCACGCGCAGAGCTGTTCCCCGAGGTCAAATTCGGTCGTCTGTGGATAGATCTGCTGATTCTCTAAGCGATTGAGTTTGAGGATGTTCGTCATCATGTCTGCCATACGGCGCGCGCCCTCGGTCACGCCACGTGCATACTCCATCCGCTCTTCCTGCGTCAGCGATGGCGTCTGTAGGAGCGTGCCATAATTTTGCATAACGGCAAGCGGGGTTTTCATTTCGTGGGAAACATTGGCAATAAAATCCGTGCGGAGCGTCTCCACGCTTTGCAGTTCCTGCGCCATTTTGTTGAAGCAGTCGATGATCTCATTGTAATGGTCGTCCATGCCCAACCGCGACAGTGGCGCAATGCGCACAGAAAAATCCCCCTGCACGATGCGTTTCGCGGCTTCCGTGATATACGCAGTCGCCCTTTGCGTGGTGAATTTGCGGCGCAGAAGATCGACAAGCGAAAAAAGCGCGCTTAGAACGATCACATTGGCAAAGGTCAGTTTCGCCGCTCGGTTCAGATTTTCCCCTGTGAGCGTAAGCCCCACATCGCTCGAGAGTGCCGTAATGAACAGGCTCGTCGTACAGCTCACGAGAAACGCCGCTGTGCAGAAAAAAAGGAAGAAATGGTACGCTTCCCGCAAAAGCTTGCGCCAAATATTTCTTTTTCTCATTTGATCACTGCCTTATATCCCAGACCGTGAACGGTCTTGATCTCAAAATCCTCGCACGATGCCAGTTTTTGCCTGAGCTTCGTCATATACACATCCACCGCGCGTGGCGCAGTCTCCGTGTCCGCATCCCAGAATTCATCCATGAGCTGTGCGCGGGTGAACGTCTTTTTCGGATAGCTCAGGAGCTTATAAAGGATCGAAAATTCGCGATTTGTCAGCGCGATCTCATCCTCTGCTAGGTATGCGGTGTGCTCATCGACATCCATGCGGAAGCTTCCGACCGTGAGCGAGCGGAAAGATGCGATCTTCGCGCGGCGCAAAAGCGCACCGATACGCAAAATAAGCTCATCCAAATCGATCGGCTTGACCATATAATCATCCACGCCGATGCGAAATCCGCGCTGTTTGGACGCAAGATCATCCCGCGCCGTCATGAACAAAATGGGAATGTCGCTATTGAGCGTGCGGACATTCTGCGCAAATTCAAACCCATCGATATCGGGCATCATGATATCCGAAATAATGAGGTCGATCGTATTTTCATACAGCGCATCGTACCCCTCACTTGCGCTCAGGCATCCAATGGCTTCATAGCCGTTGCTATTTAGAAATGTGCAAACGGTGCGATTGAGCGCCCGTTCATCCTCCACGACCAAGATCTTAAACATCGATATCCCCCTTTTTCCATTTTCGTAAGACAATAGCACACAAATGTTAATGTTTTGTTTGCGTTTTACATTTGCGTGATCTTTTTTATAAAAAAGGCGTGCTGATCCCCAGCACGCCCATATGTATCAGCCAAGTTCCGCTTGCGCCCTGTCGAGCGCCGCGGCGATCACGGCATCCATATCATAATATCGGTATTCGCCGAGCCGCCCGCCGAAAATCACGTGCTTCTCCTCTGCCGCAAGCGCCCTGTAGCGCTGATAAAGGGCGCTGTTGCGCGCATCGTTGACGGGGTAGTATGGCTCGTCGCCGGGTTTCCATTCCGAGGAATACTCGCGCGAGATCACCGTTTTGGGCAGATCATTTCCGTGCTCGTCCTTGCCGAATGTGAACCACTTATGCTCAATGATGCGCGTCCACGGCGTTTCGCGGTCGGTATAGTTGACAGCGGCATTGCCCTGAAAATTCGGAATGTCGAGCGTCTGCGTTTCAAAGCGGACGCTTCTGTATTCGAGGCATCCAAGGCAATCGCCGAAATACGCATCGATCGCGCCCGTGTAGACGACCTTTTCTGCAAGCGCATCCCATTGCGCCTTGTCTGCAAGGTAGTCCTCGCCCAACTGCACCTCGATGCCATCGAGCATCCGCGCGACCATATCGGTATAACCACGGACAGGGATGCCCTGATAGCGGGCATCAAAATAATTATTGTCGAAGCGCAGGCGCACAGGCAGGCGCTGAATGATGAATGCGGGCAGTTCCGAGCAGGGTCTGCCCCATTGCTTTTCGGTATAGCCCTTGATGAGCGTCTCGAAAATATCGCGCCCAACGAGCGAGATCGCTTGCTCTTCCAGATTGCGCGGTTCATGCTTTATCTCCGCGCGCTGCTCGTTGATCTTCGCCTGTGCCTCCTGGGGCGTGCACACGCCCCACATTTGGTTAAACGTATACATATTGAACGGGAGCGAATAGAGCTTCCCATGGTAAGCGGCAACTGGCGAATTCGTGAAGCGGTTGAACTCGGCAAACTGATTTACATACTGCCACACGCGGCTGTCATTGGTATGGAAAATATGCGCGCCGTAGACGTGCACATCGATTCCCTCAACCTTTCGGCTGTAGACATTTCCCGCAATGTGGTCGCGTTTATCGATCACGAGCACACGCTTCCCCGCACGCTTCGCCTGCTCCGCAAAAACTGCGCCGTAAAGTCCCGCGCCGACGATCAGATAATCGTATTTTTTCATCGCCATTCCCCCTCGAATCGCCACTATTTTCTCTATCATATTATCATAAAGCGGGGAGAAGTCAAGAAAAAGCGCATTTTTGCGTGCAGGCACTCATGCCCCGAAAGGTAGTAGCACCGTAAAGCAGCTCCCCCGTCCCTCGGTGCTCTCCACGCGGATCTGCCCCTGCGCAAGATCGACCACCCGCTTGACAAGCGCAAGCCCCAGACCGTTCCCCTCTGCTTTGCGCGAGGGATCGCCCTGATAAAACTTCTCAAAAATATGCTTGCGCACCTCTTCGCTCATGCCACAGCCCGAATCGGCAATGCTCACCGCAAGGAAGTCCGCATCCGTTTCCATGCTGATGCGGATGATGCCGCCACGGGGTGAAGCTTTTATGGCATTGTCGATCAGATTGCTCCATACGCATTCCAAAAGCGCTTCACTTCCATAGTACATCTGCTTCGGTAGTTCGATATCGAACTCGATTGCCTTTTCCGTCCACTTATTTTCCAGCATCAAAACCGTTCGGCGAAGCTGTTCATCGAGGCGAAATTCCGTGCTTCCCGACACGATCTGCTGATTTTCGAGTTTGGACAGCATGAGGATCTTGCTTGAGAGTTCCGAAAGTCTGCGCGAATTATCGAGGATCTTACCCGTATAGTGCTCGCGCTTTTCCTCGCTCAAGCCGCGGTTTTGCAGGAGCATCGCATAGCCCTCGATGGAAGAAATGGGGGTCTTGAATTCGTGCGAAACATTTACGACGAAATCCGTGCGCAATGTCTCGATATGGGAAAGGTCGTGGGACATAGCATTGAATTTTTTCGCCATATCTCGAATTTGCTCGATCTTCTCCTGCTCCGATACACGCACGGAAAAATCCCCACCCGCGAGGGCGGTGAATGCATTGCTGATATTCTGGATCGGGCGAATAAAGAGTTTGCCGACAAAAAGCGCGATCACGCCGCCGAGTAGCAAACTGCCGAAGAAAAACAGCACGATGGGGACATGCCGATCGCGCGGATCGATGGAAACGACCCCCGCCTGAAACAGGAGCACCCAAAGCACCGTGACAAGCAAAAACACGGCGGCAATGGTTGCAAATACGAGCCCTGCAAAATAGAGCCAAAGATTCGGATGGCGCTTTTTCCCGTTCATTTTTTCACCGCCTTGTATCCAAGCCCGCGCACCGTCACGATCTCGAAATCGGTGCAGTCAGAAAAGCGCTCCCGCAGGCGGTTGATGTGCGTATTGACCGTGCGCTCATCGGTTTCGGAAAACATTCCCCAGATCTCGTCCATGAGCTGAGAGCGGGTAAATATCTTATTCGGATAGGAAAGGAGCTTATACAGCAGGAAAAACTCCTTTTGTGGCAAAATCGTTTCCTTGCCATGGAGCGTGACAGTGAGCGCATCATAGTCGAGCACCGTACCACCGACGACGATGCGCTTTTCGCTTGATATCTTCGCCCGCCGCAAAAGCGCTTCCACGCGCAGTACCAGTTCGCGCACATGGATGGGCTTGACCATGTAATCATCCGCGCCCACGCGAAATCCGCGCTGCATATCATCAAACTGGTCTTTTGCCGTCACCATGAGGATAGGGATCTCCTGATCAGTCGTGCGAAGCGCTCTGGTCAGCTCATAGCCGTCCATATTTGGCATCATCACATCGGCGATCACAAGATCGACATACTCCCGCTCCATGAGTTCAAGCGCGTTTTTCCCATCGACTGCACCGATGCAATGATAGCCGCTTTCCGTCAAAACGGTGCAAAACAGCTCCCGCATATCGGCATCGTCCTCCACTACAAGAATGCAAAACATAGCGATCCCTCCCTTATCGCTTCATTCTATCACAGAAATGTAACGTTACGGTAAACAAAGCGGTAAAATAAAAAAGTTTATCTTCCGTTTATCTTGCCGTGACCAAGAGTTTACCTGTCTTTGCTAAAATAGGCGCATCCAAGGAGGTAATACAATGAAAACTGCTATCGTTTATTATTCCAAGCACCACGGGAACACGAAAAAACTGCTCGATGCCATCGCCGTTCACAATGACGTGACGCTCATCGACGTGACCGATGCACCGACGACCGACCTGCGCGAATTCGACTGCATCGGCTTCGCTTCGGGCATTTACTACTCGAAGTTCCACAAAACGCTACTTCAGTACGCAGAAAACTATCTGCCCGACGACCGCGCAACGTTCTTCATTTACACCTACGGCGCAGAAAAGAGCGGCTACACGAACGCCATCACCGCCGCCGTGCAGAAGCACCATGCCCATATCCTCGGCGAATTCGGCTGTTTCGGCTTCAATACATTCGGTCCGTTTAAGCTGGTCGGTGGCATTGCCAAGGGGCATCCCGATGCAAATGATCTTGAAAACGTCTGTCACTTCTACGAGGGGCTTTAACGAATGCTCCAGCTAAAAAACATCGTAAAAACCTATGCCGTTGGAGATCTTACGCAGGATGCGCTTCGCGGCGTGAGCATCAATTTCCGCGAAAATGAATTCGTCTCCATCCTCGGGCAGAGTGGCTCGGGAAAGACGACCATGCTCAATATCATTGGCGGTCTTGACCGCTATACGCAGGGCGACCTGATCATCAACGGCGTTTCCACCAAGCAATATCGTGACGCAGACTGGGATCACTACCGCAATGATTCCATCGGATTCGTATTCCAGAGCTACAACCTCATCCCGCACCAGAGCGTGCTGGCAAATGTCGAGCTTGCGCTCACGCTTGCAGGCGTTTCCAAAAAAGAGCGCCGTGCGCGCGCCATCAGCGTGCTGAAAAAGGTCGGTTTGGGCGCACACATCCACAAAAAGCCGAATCAGATGTCGGGCGGACAGATGCAACGTGTGGCGATCGCCCGCGCGCTCATCAACAACCCCGACATTCTGCTTGCCGATGAGCCAACTGGCGCGCTCGACAGCGAGACCTCCATTCAGATCATGGAGCTGCTCAAAGAGATCGCAAAAGACAAGCTCGTCATTATGGTCACGCACAATCCCGAGCTTGCCGAGCGCTATTCCACGCGCATCGTCCGCCTGAAAGACGGCGTGATCACGGACGACACCGACCCCTATTCCGTGACAGAAGTCCCCGCCACGCCACAGCGCAAGCACAAGATATCCATGTCCTTTTTCTCCGCGCTTTCGCTGTCGTTTCACAATTTGCAAACGAAAAAAGGACGCACGCTCCTGACGGCGTTTGCTGGTTCGATCGGCATTATCGGCATTGCGCTGATCCTTTCGATCTCAACCGGCATTCAGACCTATGTCAACAACATCCAGCGGGACACGCTTGCATCGTACCCCATCTCCATCATGCAGGACGATGCCACACTCATCAGCGGACTGCTTTCCTCGCGTGGCACACCGCTTGAAAACGCCGAGCAGGATGCGCATGAAACGGATGCCGTCTATTCAAGTGCAAGTATGTATCAGCTTTTCAATGCGGTATTTGCTGACGATGGTTCTGAAAATGACCTTGCTTCCTTTCAGGCATGGCTCAAGCAGGAGCTCGATCCCGAAACCGCCACGACCGCACTTGCGGACTATGTAAGCACGGTCGATTACCAGTATTCCGTTACGCTCAGCACCTATGTCAAGCGAGCAGACGGCACGTACCAGAGCACCGCTTTGGATAGCGCACTCTCCCTCGCCTCGGCGCAGGGCGGCGAAAGCGCATTTTCTTCGATCCTTTCCACGCGGCTCGGCATGATGGATGCATGGTCACAGCTTCTCCCCGCGAAAGACGGCGGTCTGATTTCCGATATGCTCTACGAGCAGTACGAGCTTGTGGACGGTCGCTGGCCAAGCGCCGCAAATGAGATCGTGCTGATCGTCGATGCGGACAATGAGATCAGCGACATCGCATTTTATACCCTTGGTCTTATGAGCGAAGAGGAAGTGAACGAAATGTTCCTCTGCGCCGTTCAGGGAAAGGAAGTCGTTTCCGAGCAAAAGCGCGTTTCTTACGAAGATATTCTCGGCACGAGCTTTCAGCTTGTGATGAACAGCGACTTTTACACAAAAGACAGCCGCGGACATTGGACAGATATCCGCGACGATGAAGCGGCGCTTGCGCTCGCCATCGAAAATGGCTACACGCTCAATATCGTCGGCATTCTGCGCCCCGATCCCGAGGCATCTTCCGCCGCCATCACGGGCACATTTGCCTACACCTCAGCGCTTACGCAGTATGTGATCGACTACTGCGCCGCTTCCGAGATCGTGCAGGAGCAGAAGCTCCCTGAAAACAGCAACTACGACGTGCTCACAGGGCTTCCGTTCCTCATTACAGAAACCCTTGATCCCTCGGATGCAGAAAAGGCAGAGCGCATCAAGGAGTATTTCTCCGCCCTTACAAATGCCGAAAAAGAGGAACTTTATACCACTATCCTCGGCACACCGAGCGAAGAATACCTATCGCAGACGGTGCAAACCCTTTTACAGCAGTATCCCACGCGCGAATCGATGCTCGCACTTGCGGTGAATACCTATGGATTCGACCCAAACGCCGCAGAAACCTACTTCGCCGACTACACCGACGATGCGCTCCGCGAACTGCTTGCCGCACAGCTCGGTAAGATCGTCACCGAAAAATACTATGAACAGGCGCAGGTGCAGATCGCACAGCTCAAAGCGACCGTTTCCACGCCCGACGATCTTTTCGGTGTCAAGGGAACTGCCGCAGTTGCCGCAAAATTTGATGAACACATCGCTGGCATCACCGACGAGGAGGTGCTCGCAAGCTACTACGATGCCTATATGCCAAACACCGTATCGGGCTCTACCCTTGCCGAGACGCTTGCGACCCTCGGTGCGATCGACCCCGATTCCCCCGCGTCGATCAATATCTATGCATCAAGTTTTGAGGACAAGGCAAGCATCGATGATCACATCGCGCAGTACAACGCGCAGGCTGAGGAATCTCAGCAGATCCACTACACCGACTATGTCGCGTTGCTCATGTCGGGCGTGACGACCATGATCGACGCAGTTTCCTATGGTCTGATCGGGTTCGTATCCATCTCGCTCATCGTTTCGAGCATCATGATCGGGATCATCACCTACATCTCCGTTTTGGAGCGCACCAAGGAGATCGGCATTTTGCGAAGCGTCGGCGCTTCCAAACAGGATATCTCCCGCGTATTCAACGCAGAAACAGTGATCGTCGGATTTACCGCCGGCTTGATCGGCATTGGCGTGACGGTGCTTCTGAACATCCCCATCAGCATTGTCGCAAAGAAGCTGACTGGCATTTCTAATATCGCGACGCTCCCCGCGATCGCAGGTGCGATCCTTGTGCTCATCAGCACGATCCTGACGGTCATCGCAGGTCTGATCCCCGCGCGTGTTGCCGCGAAGAAAGACCCCGTGATCGCGCTTCGGTCAGAATAATAAAACATTCAGCCGCGCTGTATTTACACAGCACGGCTGATTTTTTCACTCCGTCTTATCGGTATAGTATTGCGCCTGCGCGTTCCAGAGCTCCCAGTATTTACCACCTGTCTGCGCCAGAAGCTCGGCGTGCGTGCCCTGCTGGATCACAGCGCCATCGTGGAAAACGGCGATCTCATCGCAAAAAATACAGCTTGAAAGGCGATGGCTGATATATATGGCAGTCTTATCGCCCGCAATGTCATTGAATTTGCTATAGATCTCCGCCTCGGCGATCGGGTCGAGCGCCGCCGTCGGCTCATCCAGGATCAAAAACGGTGCATCCTTATATAGCGCGCGGGCAATGGCGATCTTTTGCGCTTCGCCACCCGACACGGTCACGCCCGTTTCGCTCAATTCCTTATACAGGTACGTATCCAGCCCATCGGGCATGGCATCGAGCCGCTCGCCAAACCCTGCACGCCGCAGGCAGAGCTCCGCGCGTGCGCGGTCATAGGTAGCGCTTGCCGCCACATTTTCGCCAAGCGGGAGCGCCATGAGCGAAAAGTCCTGAAATACGACCGAAAACACATCCATATAGTCGTCATACTGATATTTGCGGATGTCAATGCCATTTAGCAAGATCTGCCCCTCCGTCGGGTCGTACAGGCGGCACAGAAGCTTGATGAATGTGCTCTTTCCCGAGCCGTTCATGCCCACGATGGCAAGGCGCGAGCCGATCTTGAATTTCATATTCACGTGGCGCAGGGCATACGTTTCGCTACGCGGATAGCGGAACGAAACATCCCGAAATTCGACCTCATATTCGCGGTCGTCGCGCTTTTCCGTCGGAAGCGAGCCCTGATACATATCGTTCGGTATCTCTAAGAATCCCTTGACATCCCGCACATATTCCGCATTGAAGGTAAGCTGACCCAAAAGCTCCAGAAGGTCGCCAAGGCTCGTGCAAAGCTGTGTGATCGCGCCGACGTACTGCGTGACCGAGCCGATGCCAAATGCGCCACCAAGCGCCTTTAGACACACGAACACATAGATCCCGCCCGTAAGCGCCACACGAACTATTTTGCTCGCGACCGCCCAACGCGCCATATCCCAGCAGTATATCCGCACAGCAGGAGCGCCCTTGCGGCAAAGCGCGTTATCCCGCAATGCCTGAACTGCGATGCGATCCTGGCGATACATACGCACATCGAGTGCGCGTTTTTCCGTTCCGAACCAAGCATACGTAGACAGGACGCGATTTCCGCGGTTGCTATACGGCATTATCTTCATCTCTTCCTTGCTTGCCTGCGCTTCGAGCATGGGCGGGATCGTAACGCCGAGCAGGAGGATCAGGAACATGGCAACGAGCGCAAGCGGATGGTTCAGCGCGGTAAGTGCTCCCGCAGAAGCGGGCACAGATTGCGTAAAGAGACTGACCGTGAGCGCGACTGCGCCGATGATCGATACCAAGCCCTTGACAATGGCTTCGGCATAATAGGTATGGATCTTGATAAAACCATAGACATTTCCGAGTTTATGTCGCTGCACCGCCCAGCGAAGTTTGTCCGTTTTCGGGTCTTCGACTGCCGCAAAATCCATGTCCATCATTTTTTCCGTCTGCATGCGACTTTCCACGTAGTAATCGGTGCAGTGCTCCGTGGCGCGCCAATGCGCAAGTGCCGCCGTCATAAGTTGGAGAAATGCCGTGATGCCAACGGTGAGCGCCGCCCATTTCCACAATTCTTCGCTCCCGCGATGGGCAGAAAGGGCATCGATCAGCCGCGCCGAGAGCCACACCGTCACATAGGGGCTGAGCGCCGTGAGCGCCGCGTGCAGGATGGTTGTCAGGTAAAGCTTCGGGTTTTCCCGCCACCAGACTTTTGCCGCCCAGAAATGCAGGGAAAGCGCTTCTTTCATCGAAATTTTATCATTCTTCTTCATTACTCTGCGCTCCTTCCCGATAATACTTACTTTGCACCTCGAAAAGCTCGGCATAGCCACCGCCGAGCGCAAGAAGCGCTTCGTGCGTTCCCTCTTCAGCAATGCGCCCATGCTCTAGGAAAAGCACACGGTCGCAAAAACGCGTCGATGCCAAGCGGTGCGAGATATACACCGACGTTCTTCCCTGCGTGATCTCATTGTAGCGCAGGTACATATCATTTTCCGCGATCGGGTCAAGTGCCGCCGTCGGCTCGTCGAGCATGAGGATGGGCGCATCCTTATATAGTGCCCGCGCAAGCATCAGCCGTTGCTCCTGACCGCCCGAAAGCTCGATGCCATCCTCGTAAATGAGCTTTCCGAGATGCGTTTCCAGTCCATGCGGAAGCTTCGCGACCGTGTCGGCAAAGCCCGCACGGCGCACGCAATTTTCAAGGCGCGCCATATCGATCTCGGTTTCCGACTGGGCGATATTCGCCGCGATGCTCGCTTGCAGGCGGGAAAATTCCTGAAATACAGCAGTAAACATCGAATAATAATCGCGTCGGTCGAAATTACGGATATCCTCGCCATCGAGCAGGACGCGTCCCTCGGTCGGATCAAGCATACCGCAAAGGAGCTTGACGAGCGTCGTTTTGCCCGCGCCGTTCAAGCCAACGATGGCAAGATTTTCGCCTGCATGGATGGTCAAATTCATATTGTGAATGGTATCTTCCTGCGCCTTAGGGTAGCGGAAAGAGACATTTTCGAGCCGAAGTTCATACTTTCCGTCTGCGCGGCGCGGGACGGGCTTGCCATCTTCAAACCGAAACGGCTCTTCCCACTCGAGCGCCTCACGGATCTTGCAAAGGCGCAAGCTTTCCCGATGCAGGTCGATCACACCGCCCAAGATCGACGTGATCCACGCGGTAAAGCCCGTGACTGCCGACGTATACAGCAAAAACTGCGATGCGCTCATTTCCCCCGCGATGACCGCCCGCAGAAGATAGACATAGGCAATGCCGTTTCGCGCAAGCGTGAGCAGGACATCTGCCCCCTTGCCCGCGAAGCGGATCCATTCATTCTGCCCCTTGACTGCACGGTAGCGCAAAAACGCTCTGTTAAATACCGATAGAAGCCACGGCTGCATATGGAAAATGCGGATATCCTTTGCTGATTCATTCATCATCACCGTGTTGACAGGGTACATGATCTCATTGACATTTTTCTGATTCTTTTCATTTGCCGAATGCACGCGCCGCTCAATGTATTCAGAAACGAAGAAACTCGCAACCGCCGTCACGATCGTCACGGCGATCAGTACACCATTCATCTGCGTGAGCATGACAAGGTAGACTGCAAAGCCGAGCACCGATGTCAAAAACGTCTGTAAGGCGGTGATCATCGCGCAGGGCGGTGTATTGACGGAATTTCCCGACATATTATCCTCTGCCTGCTCTCTTGTCTGCACAAAATTCGTGTCGAATAAATTTGCATACGCGGTCGTGAGGGTCTTGCGTACCTGCTCGGTGCACAGATGCGAAAAGATCCGCATTTCGTAAACCTTGCGCACCTGATCGATCCAATGGTAAAGTGCATCACAAAGCGCGAGTATGAGCGTAAAAATGCCGATCGTCGCAAGCAGCTCCTCCATCGGTACGTTCTGCTCCACTTTTTGCAGGATGACGGGCGCAAGGTAAAGCCCCGCCAGATTGGTCACAAGTTGCAGCGCGACCAGTGCAAGCTTCACGATAAGCAGTCCCCGCGTCACGTGCATACACATACGAAGCAGGTAATGCGTGTTTTGCAATATGCTATATTTTGGTTTCTCTTTCATATAAGCACCTCCGATGCGCTCATCTTAGCACATATGCAGAAAAAACGTGCAATTCCTGCACGAACGGTTCGCTCCATGCACGAATTGCACGCAAAGGGTCATTGCCGCGCGGCATCGCAAAGCGGGAGCATGATCTCTGTTGCAAACGCTCCCTCCTCGCTCTGCCGATTCACATAGCCCCCATATTTTTCCGCAAGGGCATCGATGCGCATGAGCCCGAAGCCATGGTCGGCGGAACTCTTCGTAGAAAGGAAGCGTTTTCCCTCGCGCGTGACCTGCCCACCGAACGAATTCGTCACGCAGATATATAGCTGCTGCTTCATCACGCCGATATATACGCGGACAAACCGCTCCTCGGCATTTTCCTGCCGCAGGCACGCTTCCATGGCATTGTCCAGAAGATTTCCGAGCATGGCACACAGATCGATCTCGGAGATCGTGAGCTCTGCGGGCACGCTCGCCTTGGCACGGACGGCGATATCCTTCGATTTTATCAGCGATAGCTTACTATTGAGGATCGCATCGACCATCACATTCCCCGTTTTGAGCACGGTATCCACACCTGTAAGATCATCATTGAGCTTCCACAGGTACTGGCAAAGTGCATCACGATCGTCCGTGAGCGCAAGAAGCGCCTGAATGTGGTTGTGATAGTCGTGCCGCCATGCACGCATGGAGCGGTAGATATTTTGCACCTCTTCATAATGCTTCGAGATCAGGTCACTTTGATAGGCGGCAATGCGGCGATCGATCGCCTTGCCAAAAATGAGATCAAACAGTTTCATCCTCTTCACCCATGTAGTAAGAAATAAACGCCTTGTGCACGGCATCTGCGGCGCTTCTGGCAAGCGGAAGCGCCGTACCATCATCGAGGATCACTTCCGTCTTTGCAAGGCGGGCAATGTGCTTCAGCCCCACAAGATAGGAGCGGTGCACACGCACAAATCCCTCGCCGAGCCGCTTTTCCATCTCGGAAATGGAGATCTTCCCCTGAATGCTCTGCGTCGGGGTAACGACCGTGACGGTATGGGCAAATGCCTCCACATACATCACCTGCGAAAGCGGAATGCGCGCCACCGCATCCGCCGTCGGAAGCATGAGCACCCGCTCCGTTTTGCGAAGCGCCGCCCACGCACGGTCAAGCACCGCAAAAAGCTTCTGCTCCTGCACGGGTTTCATCAGATAGTGAAGCGCAGCGACCTCATACCCCTCGGCGATGAAATCGGGAAATCCCGTGATAAACGCGATCTGCACCGTGGCGTTGTGCGCACGGATGCGCTTGGCAAGAGAAACACCATCCATCTGCCCCATTTCGATATCCAGAAATAGCATATCCCACGCAGGATCTTCTTCATAGGCAAATAAAAAGCGCTCCGCAGAAGAAAAATGCTCCGCATGAACTCTTACCTGCCGCGCCTGCGCCCAGCGGTTCAGGATGCCCCGCACCATATTCGCATCGGGCAGGCTGTCGTCTACCAATGCCGCTCGAAATTCCATCGTCTCACCTGCCTTTTCTCCCCATTATAAATGCAATTCCCGCAAAATGCAAGCACGCAAAACAAACAGCCACAACAGAAGCTGTCGTGGCTGTAAGGGAATGTACGATATGCCTTTGTGCCCGATCAGCGCTTTGCTTTCTGCTCGTTACGAACAGCAAGCAGGCGAATGAGGACGATGACGAAGATCGTCACGCACAGGCAGGCAGACATGACGCTGTAAGCAAAGAGCGCCTGATCGCCGTGGCGCTGAACATGGTACTCCATGTAGCCCGCGCCGCCGATGGATGCCGCCAGCGCGACCCAGAGCGCGATGTGCCACACGCGGAAGCGCATCGCCTTGACCATGCGGGTGGAGAACACGCCGATCGCCGCCGCAAGACCGACTGCACCGAGGATCTGCACAAGGCTGATAAAGCCATTGCTACGCATGAACAGCGAGTCGTAGCGCGTCGAATCGAGCACGATCTGCGCCGCGCCATAGATGGCAAGGAAAAGCAGGCAAGCATCGCCGTCACGCATGGGATTTTTCACCTTTTCGCGGGTGTTTTTGAGATAAAACACAGCAAGCACGACGAAGATCACGCCCGTGACGATCGCTTGCAGCATAAATGTCGCAAGGCGGTACTCCGTTATGCCCGTGACCGCATTGTTCACGGGATAGACGATGGGCAGGCTCGTGATGCCCTCGATCAGCACACCGCGGTCAGAGGTATTGAATAGCGACTGAAGTCTGCCGACCGCAATGCCCGCCGCGCCTGCAAGAGACATGGCATCAAGCATCTCGGGCAGATTCTTCGAGATGTGGAGCACGCGCAGAATGCACGCCGCGATCAGGCATCCCGCAAACACGCCCATGAGTGCATAGCCACCCGTGGAATAGTCCGAAAGTGCGGCGCTCATGCTCGCGTAGCTGTCCGCACGGCAGTACCAATGCATAAAACGTGCGAGGAAAAGCGAAAGCACGATGCTCAGCGGGACAGCGATGACCGCCGCAAGCCCATTTCCGCTCTTTCTGAGGTAGAAGCTCAGGAAGAAACTGATCGCCGTCACAGCCGCAAGCACGAGGATGATCTGGCTCCAGTAGTAAAATACTTCATTATCAATAAATGCGATTCGATCCATGTTTTAATCTCCATTCGGCACAGCCGTAGCAAAGTAAATGATATCGCTGATCTGGCGCTGATAGCCGTAGTCGGGACGGTTTATCAGCTTTCCGTTGGTAACGATGACCGCCGTCTGACCGCCATCGAGGGCATACGCCTTTTCACAGCCGAAAGAGAGCATCTTTTCGGCAAATGTTTCCATCGTCGGGGTCGAAACATCCTCGCCCTTAACAAGGTTCGCAGTGACCATGAGATAGTGAAGCTCGCCGAGCTGACCGATCGCCGCGCGGGAATAGCGATTGTTGATCTCACCGATGGGGTATCTGCTCGTTTTCACAAGCTTTCCATTATCGACCAGCACAGGGCCAAACGCAAGGCTGAAGCGCACGTGATTGTCCTCAACGAACTGCTCGATTGCTTCCTCACCACGCAGTTCGCCCGCGCGCGTGAAGAGCATTTCGCCATCTTCGGTGATATAGCACACATCGAGCGACGTATCCGTATTGTAGACAACGCCATTATAGACCTTGATGCCGACCGTGCTGCGGAATTTGTAGAAATCGCCCGAGGATGCCGTGACGGCATTGACCGTCGCCGCCATCTCCGTCGTTAGGTACTGCTTATCCGAGCCATACGTGCCATCGGCAACAAAGCGACGGAACTGGGAGGGGTGCTTGATCTTGACCTCGGAAAAAGTATACGCCGCACCATGGATGCGCTCTTTCCAAGTAATGACCATGATGGTCTTGTCGATATAATAGTTGACCGTCGTGCCTGGAAAAAGCGTCACATCGGTCGAAAAGAGGGTATCGGTCACGCCGAGCTCTTCGCGCGCCTGATCGAGCAGCCATTGCAATGTAGTCGGGTCGCTCGTCTCGCCCGCGCAAGCGGGGTCGGGCTCTGGCGCGATGAGATCCTCATCGCTCAGCCAGTAGACGCGCTCGATCGGTACGATGCCATCGAGCGCATCGCCGATGCTATTCGTCATGAGCATATCATAGCGATCCATCATGCCAAGCGAGGCACTCGGCGCAGTCGCCGTCTTTGTCCCCGCGCCCGCACCGACCAGAAGCACCTGAAGGGTCTGGAATGTGAGAATGCAGGCACAGACCGCCGCCACGCACGTCATCGCCCCGCGTGCAATGCGCGCAGGCAGGCTATGATTGCGGCGCGGATGCTTTTTGTGGAACGCATCGCTCCGATTTTCATTTTGGGATCTTGCCACAGTTCGCCACCTCTTAAATCACGCCACCAGAAACTGCCTTCAAAAGGGCTTCGTTCGACACGACCCACCATTGACCATCTGCCCATGTAAGGTTCAATGTCAGCTCCGATTCGACCGTCTTTGCATGGTTTTCGATTGCATCGCACGCCACGTCGTAAAGCACCGCGTTTACGAATTCGTCGCGGTACTCGTCGTCGTTTTCATATACCGCATCGAGATCCTCTGCGGCAAGCACGCGCTCTTCGAGCACGGTCTTTGCATTGTCCTTGATATACTGCGTGACGGAAGAAATATCCATCGTCTGAATGCGGATATCCTGCGAAAGACCAGAATCGGTCGCATAGCACTCGCCAACAAGCTCATAGCGCATACTCGCTTCAAACGCATCCCACACAAGCTGTCCGATCTCGTCGGATGCGTCGCGGTCAACGCCAAGCTCGATCGTGCCATACATTGCCTGCTGGGCGCTCGCATAGTCGCCCGCGCAGAATGCATCCATCATCTGCGTGACCTGCGTGTGGGCAGAAGAGGGCGGTGTGAGCAAAACAGGCTCTGCATCGATGGAAGCAAAGCTGACACCGACCGTGACCGCCGCCATCAGGATGCCAAGCAGTCCAAAAATAAGTGCAAAATACTTTGAGATCTTCATAATAACTCCATTCTCCGTGTACAGGATTTGTGTTTCATTATAGCACAGCGTTCCCGATTCGTCTAGCGTTTACAGATGATTTAATACAAAATTAAGACAAGCCCCGAAAGCAGGAATTTGTCACTCTGTTATTTCGATTTGGTTTCCCTCAACGCCGATAATGCAGCTTTCATAGTACCCATCTCCCGTCGTTCTTGGACCACTGATAACGGGGTATCCGTCGCTTCTTAACTGATTCGTAAGCGCATCGACTGCCTCTTTATTGCCCAAACTGAAAGCAATGTGTATATATCCTGTTTTCGCCAGATGTTTTTCGTCATCGAGCATATCTGGCTTATTCATGATCTCCAGTCTTGAACCGTCATCAAACGACAGAAAATAGGATCTAAACTGCGTTTTCGCATTATAATACCCGTCATTCGATTTGGCATTAAAATATTTTTCAAAAAACGCTTTTGCATTCTCCAAATCGTTTACATACATCGCAATGTGTTCTATCCGCATATGTATTTCCCCTCCAAATTTCGATTTTCAAGCAAAGTATATCAAATGATCACGAAGAAATCTACCTTCTACATAAGAACCGCCCGAACTTTTTCGTTCGGGCGGTCTTGGTATCGATCATCGATCAGCGCATACTTCCCGATCTCTCGGAGCATAGACCTGTCAGAGTTTTTCGCCACGGCTGGTGAAAACATCGTCGCCATTTGTGAGGACATAGTCCGTGCTGTGCAGGATATTTTCCATGAAGTCCTCGATGGAGTGCAGGCGCTTAGGGAATGCGACACCGCCACCAAAGAGGAAGGTCGAATGGATATCCGAGCCCGCGCTCATGGGGAGATTTTCCCTGCGCGCATACTCGATCGCGCGTGCATCATATGCAGGATCGTTGTGGCTGGAGCTTAAATGTGAGGAATGTGTCGCATTGACCCCCTCCACGCCATCGACATACTCTGGAAGCAGGCGGATCTCGGGGATGTACCACTCCTTGCGGAACGGATGTGCATGGATCACCATTCCGCCCGCTTCATGCACAAGGCGATAGTGCTCAGCGATATCCGCCGTGCGAAGCTCGGGGTGTGCGATCATCCATTCGGGCGTGATGCCATAGACAAGAAATTCCGTCCCCTGAAAGCCCGCTTCATAGCCGAAGAACACATCAAAATCGTTCGCATCGCCATAGCGCTTGGCATCAAGGTAGCCCTTTGCAAATTCTGTGACCCACGTTTCCCACGGAAGCGCGCGGTCGATCGCGGTATTGCCGCCCCAGTTATGATCCGTCACGATAATGCCCGCATAGCCCGCCTCCTGCGCCGCCTTTGCCATTTCATAGCCAGAATTGTGTGCACAGGCGCTTGCTTGCGTGGTGTGCAGATGCGTCTCATAGAGATAGGGGTAGCCGTCGATCTTTCTCATATTTTTTCCTCTTTCTTTATTTCGTATACGCAAGGGACTGCGTCAGATACTGCTCCCACAAATAGGTATCGGGAGATTTTTTCAGTCCAAATGCTTCGCGCATCGCCTTGCAGAGGGCAAGAAGCTTTGCCTGCATCTGCGCATTTGCAAAATAGTCCTCATTTCCCTCACCCATGGCATACTCCATGATGCGGGCACGATCTTCACGTGCGAACGTCTTGGAATAGTTATCGATAAAATAGCGATCCTCGCCCTCGGTATAGTCAAATTCGAGATTCACGCGCGCATCGGTATAGCTGTAGAAGTAGTCGAATCCATCGGGATTGAGGTATTCCCAGTCATAGAGTGCCGAGCTTGCACTGAGCAGGCGATTTTCGAGGGCATGATAGAGCTCATGGTAGAGCGTCTGCTCCAGATTCCACTCGATGACCACCGCCAAATAGGAATTGCCATCGTCGCTGAAATACTGCACGCCATCTGCGCTATCTAAGCTTCCAGATTCTGCGCTTCCATACAGCCCGCGCACAAGTGCGATATTCAGCACACCATCGGGCGTGCTCCATGCGGCATTTTTCAGCATCCCCTCGGGGTAAAGGCTCAGCACCGCATCCAGACGCGCCAGCGCATCCTCGATCACAGGAACTTGATACTCCTGCGTGATGATGTAATCCCACGGCTGAACTTCCTCCGCTTCTTCCGCGAGCAAGATGCGCACACCATACTTTTCTCCGATCTCGTCGGCATAGGCACGGCAGGCGGCAAGCCCAGCTTCGTCGGGTGCTTCAGCAGTATAATACTTGCCGAGATAATTATCCGTATCCCCGCTCGGGAGCTGATCCACATCCCAGCGGTAAATGCGCGCGCCTGATCCCTCTCCGACATTCGTGAGGAAGAAGACCTGATGCGTGCCATCCGTCGCGCAGTAGCTCTGGTAGATCTCGCCGCCCGCCATATTCAGGCGGGAGAGGCACATTCCGCTCGCAAGGTCGTAGTATTCAAGCTCCGTGCCCGAAAGATCATCCGAATAGTTCTCGGTCACGAGCCCGTTGACGTTTCCGAGGAATTCGCCGTGTGCCGTGTAATCGCTCGGAACGAGCATCTGGGGCTCACCCTCGGCATCGCCAAGGATATAGGCGCTCATCATGCCCTCATAGCAGGTGGCGTACCACAGATTGCCCGCGCCCGAAACATAGAAATCCGCCACGCCCTCCCACAGGACGCTACCATTTTCCGTGGAGATAAAGCGCGTGAAATAATTGCCCTGCTCATCCCAGACACTATAGCAAAGCACCGTGCCGTTTAGCAAAACCGATTCCAAAAACTGCTCAGGATAATTCTGCTCTTTGATAAGTCGGCTGAGCTTCGTATCAAATGCATATTCGCGGATGCCTTCCTCCGTGCAGTAATACGCAAAGCGGTGGTCGGGCGAAATGAGCACGCCATCGACTGCGTCATCGGGCAGTTCCATGCGTGCGACCTCTTTGAGTGTCGCATCGAGCTGAACGAGCGCATTTCCATCGAAATCGTAGTAAAAAACGCCCTTTTCTGTCGCGCTGAATGCTGATTCTGCCGCTGTGAAGAAGCCATCAAGCTGTACGCTCGCCGTTTCATAGAGATTCTCTCCCGCAAGGCGGGTCAGGATCGTCCGCTCATCTACGCCATCGAATGTAGAGGAAAAGATCAGAAGATCCTCTCCCATGGTGCACATATCGTAGACATTCGGAATGTCAGGCATATAGACGCGCACTGCGCCATCCGTCTGTTGCTCGATCTCGGAATCGGGCGTATACGCACCGCTCGGCTCAGTCGGTTCGACCGCAGGGAGCGTCGTTTCCTCTGTCTGCGGCGCTACAGTCGTCTCTTCGATCGGCGCAGGGGTACAGCCAGATAGCAAAAGCATGACCAGCAAAAATGCGAGCAATCGTTTCATGTTTACTGTCTCCTTGCAAGTGTGTAGTCATCGCCCTGTCTATAAAAAGGGCAATGCTGATCGCGGGAGTTCAAAATACGACAGACCTCATCCTCGTCAAGATCCATCATGCAGTAGTATTCATCATACTCTTCATCATAATCATAATACCAGCAAGTGTCACATTCTGTCGAAAACACGTTCATTCCTCCAGTACGCGGACAAAAAAGTTTCCATTTTCATAGATGAGGCAACTATGGCTACCATCTTTGGGGATAGAGACCGAGCCCGGGTTGATACAGCGGATGCCGCCGATCACCTCATCGCGCTTTACATGGGTGTGTCCCGAGAGGAAGACCGTCCCCGCGCGCAGAGGTGGCAAGTTCTCAGGAGATGCCTTGTGCCCGTGGGTAAGGTAAATGTCCAAACCGTCACAGCAAAGGAGCGCATACTCTGCCATGCAGGGAAATGGGAGCACCATCTGATCGACCTCCGCTTCGCAGTTGCCACGCACGGCAAGGATGCGGTCGGCATAGCGGCTGAGCATGGGGATGACCTGCTTCGGCGCATATTCGCGCGGAAGATCGTTGCGCGGTCCGTGGTAGAGCAGATCGCCCAGAAGCACTAGCTTATCGGGCTGCTCCTGTTCGACCACGTCACAAAGGCGGCTGCACCAGAAGGCACTGCCATGGATATCGGATGCGATCACAAGCTTCATAAAGTCTCCTTACCGCAACGAATCGAGGTAGCTTTCCACATCGAACGGGCGGATTTTTTCATCTTTTCGCAAATAGAGCGGGTGATGGGGATGCCCCTTTTTTGTCACCGCGCCCGCGCAGTACCATCTAGCACCATGTGCCTGCCCCACGCGCACCATATCGCGCACGCAATCGGGCAGATAATCGCGCTTTTCAATGATCGCGCCCCATGCCGCCCAGACAGACGGCTGCTCCGAAAGCGAGAGCACATAGGAAAAGGCTTCCAGATTCTCGCGGTGGAGCACGGCATTGCATTCGCTCTCCATATCGTCGGGCGAGGTCGCGCGCTGTGCATAGACATTGAACATGATAAAACTGTCGAAGCCATTGCCATGGGCAATGCGTTCGACGCTCTTGAGCGTATTATCGAGGGCATCGGGCTTTGCCGTCGAGGGGTTGATGCCGATGCAAATGAGCGGATTTTTTCCGCGCGTGCCAAGGATATAACGGTACTCCGAATAGAAATTCGGTGCATAGAGCCATTTTTCGATATCATACGCATCCGACGGCGTATTCGCCGCAGTAAGCGCATCTTGGAACGTCAAAACGTCCATTTCAAGCGTTGAGCAGGCTGGAATATGTGCCATCACACGTCCTCCACCGTCGGAAACCAGAGACTATTGGACGGATCGTGAAAGTCGCAAGCATCCGCATCCATCCCTTTCTGGCGACACCATGCATTGAAAGCATGGTCAAGGAAAGGATACGCCCCCTCCATGCCAGACTGGATGCTCACGGTGCGTCCGTCTGACATATGTAGCTCGATCACGACGCTACCGCCCTGAATGAGATAGAGCTTTTGCCCAACGATGTCTGCATAGCGGTAATCGGTGCTCTTCTTGCCAAAGGTCGTGATAAGAAGCGTATCTTCATCATAAAATACGCCGAAGCTCAGATAATACACGATCAGACCGACCGCGACAATCAGGATCAGCACGCCGCCGATCAGCATCACTTTTTCGCCAGAAAGCCCCGAAAAAATCGCCGCAACGCCGAGAACGAATAGGATCAGCCCTGCAACTGCGTAGCGCTTATTCACGCGCACAGCAAGCCCCGAGCGGTGCTGAAGCTTGTTGCGAAACATCGAAACAAAGCCCTTATCGAACAGATAGCACACGCCGAATGTCGCCGCGGCAAGCAAAATGACAGCTAGATATTGCATTTTCTATCTCCTTGCAGGTTTGATCACGCCCAAAGCACAGTATCGACGGGAATATCAAACGATTCCGTCTCCAGCTGCGGGCGCATTTGGAATTCATAGCAAAGTGCGAGGGTCGGATGATGCTGCTCACGGGCAAGGAAGCGATCATAAAACCCGCCACCGTAGCCGATGCGATGCCCCGCGGGGTCGAATGCCAGCCCGGGCATCAGCACGAGCGCCGTTTCATCGTCAGCGATCGGCGCATCGGCGATCGGCTCAGGGATATTGGCATAGCCCTTTTCCACAAGCGAAAGATCATCCATATAGATAAAGCGCATTTCGTCCCCATAGCACTTGGGGACAGCGACGCGCTTTCCGTCGCGCATCGCCTGCTCAAGCATCGCAACCGTCCGCACTTCTTGATTGTACGGAAGATACCCATAGATCGTGCGCGCATTTTTATACGCATTGCTTGCATAGAAAAGCTCAGCAAGCGCCGCACTACGCGCTTCGATCTCCTCGGGAGACATGGCGCGCTTTCGCGCGCGGATCTCCGCTCTAAGCGCTTTCTTGTCCATCTTCGGTCTGCTCCTTTCTCTGCGTGGATCTGGACGGGCGAAACAGGCGGAACCAAAGAAAGATCGCCGCCTGCCCGGGGATACCGAGCAGATACAATTTCCAGACATTGACCTTCAAAAATACCAGAAGCGACACGTGCATACTGAGGATCGAGCCCCAGACGATCACAGAAATGAGCGCTCTGTTCCAGCGGAAATCATGCCACGCCGAGCGCAGGCTCAGCGCAACGATGGCATCGGCGGGGATCGCATAGAAAAAGGCGATCCAGCTGTACGGCACGTCAAACGAGGAGATCACCACATAAAACAGTAGCGCCACGAACCATACAAGCAGCGAACTGAGCGCGAGAATGACGTTTTTATTCGCCTTGCGCTTGAGCGCCTTTTCCGAAACCTGCGACATCGCCTTTTCGAGCGTGCCAAGATTTTCAGGAAGCTCCGTAGGATCGACCAAAAGATCGTTCACCGTGACCTCAAACAGCTCAGCAAGCTGTACGAGCGTGAGCACATCGGGCATCGATTCGCCGCGCTCCCACTTGGAAACTGCCTTGTCCGAATAATTCAGTTTTTCAGCAAGCCCCGCCTGCGTAAGTCCAAGGCGCTTGCGGTAGGCGGCAATATTCTTGCCAAGTCTGCGTTTGAGCTTCTCGTCGTCCATTTTTTGCCTCCATTTCATAGCTTTTTCTATTTTAACATTTTCCCGTCCATTTTGCAACCGATAATTCCGCGCCGTGCAATAAAATATGCGAAATACGTCCCAAAAGCAAGAAAAAAGCCAGTCGATTTGACTGACTTTTCAGAAAATATTGACATTTCTTTTCTGTTCTGGTAATATAATCGTGGCACAGGAAAAAGTGCTGGGTGCTACCCAAAAACGGATAGGCGGTTGACCCTCTGTTCAGAGGGAGATCCAAAGCCCTCTGTTGACATAGAGATCCACTTCGGTGGAAATATGTGAAAGAGGGTGTTGCTTATGACTACATATGAACTTCTGACGATAGTCTTAGTGATTCTGGGTATCCTGGTTACACTATTTGGCATCATCATCACGTTGCTCATTGAGTTAATAAACGCAAAGAAGTAACCGCCCCAAGCTCCCCAGCTAAGCGGTTACTTCTTTGAAGTAATACATTCGGGGGACAACCGTCTATCGGTAGCACCCTTTTTCTATGCTCATTATACCACATTTTCTGGATCTGTCAAGGGAGTGTATCGCATTTGCGGTGCACTCCCTTTTTGCGTTACGGTTGCATCGGATAGAGCCGCGCGGGATTTGTGTCGCATCTGCTACGCAGAAACTGGTATTTTTCACAAATTTTGCATTTCGGATTCTATGAAATGGACAAATGGGAAATTCTTTACTTTGGAAACGTTTTCATGTATAATAATGGCACGCTACGGGGTCGGCTCAGCCGCATTTTTCCGTATGCTGAAAGGAGAAATTATGAATAAGAATATGATCGCCCGCATTTTCTCGCTCGCGCTCGCAGCCATTCTTCTGATCGGCTTGATCGCACCTGCGGTATTTGCGGCAGAAACCGATGGCGTGACCATCAAGCTCCACTATCACCGCCCCGATGGCGTGTACGATGACTGGGGTGTCTGGTTCTGGAGCGAAGGCAAGGACGGCGCTGACTATCCGTTCGCCGAAGAAAACGGCGAAATGGTCGCGACCTATTCCGTCCCCGACGGCACGATGCGCGTCGGCTTCATCGTCAAGCTTCCCAACTGGGCAGACAAGGATGTCAGCTCCGACCAGTTCATTGACGTTTCCACCTATACCTCTGGCACGGTGCACGTCTACGTTGAATCAAAAGTCGAGGGCTTCGAGATCAAGCTCGACGACGATGTGACCTCTGGCATCAAGCTCAGAAGCGTCACTTACGAAGATGGTGAGGGCTTCCTCGTGAAAGCGACGAGCGCACTTGCTGACCCCGAGACAGCATTCATCCTGCAAAGCGATGACTACATCATCCCCATCAGCTCTGTGATCGACGGTGGAAACGGCAAGTACACCCTCGTTCCCGCATCCGAGATCGATCCCTACGGAAGCTACACCCTCACGTTCGACGGCACGCAGTATAGCGTAACGATGCCGAATGTCTATTCGACCGATTCTTTTGAAGAAGAATTCACCTATACGGGCGATGATCTCGGCGCGATCTGGACTGCCGAATACACCTCGTTCCGCCTGTGGGCACCCACCGCAGCGGCAGTAAGCATCAACCTGTACGAAAGCGGCACAGAGGGCACAGACGATCTTATCGAGCAGATCCCCATGGAATCCGATGTTTGCGGCACATGGGTCGCAACGCTCGACGGCGATCATAACGGCGTTTACTACACCTACAGCGTGACTGTCAATGGTGAGACCGTGGAAGCCTGCGACCCCTATGCTCGCACCACGGGTGTCAATGGTAAGCGCGCCATGATCATCGACCTTGATTCGACCGACCCCGCAGGCTGGGAGAACGATACCGATCCCCACGCCGATCAGGGCATCAACGATGCCATCATTTATGAGCTTCATGTGCGCGATCTGAGCATGGACGACGAATCGGGCATCACGAACAAGGGCAAATTCCTTGGTCTGATCGAAACGGGCACTGTCAATGCAAGTGGCATCTCGACCGGTCTTGACCACATGAAAGAGCTTGGCATCACCCATCTGCATCTTCTGCCGAGCTACGACTACGGCTCTGTAGATGAGACGAAGCTCGACACCGCGCAGTTCAACTGGGGCTATGACCCTGTGAACTACAATGTTCCCGAGGGCTCGTACTCCACCGACCCGTACAACGGCGAGGTCCGTGTGCGCGAAATGAAGCAGATGGTGCAGGGTCTGCACGAAAACGGCATCAGCGTCGTGATGGATGTGGTGTACAACCACGTGCAGAGTGCAAGCGATTTCTGCTTCAACAAGATCGTTCCCGATTACTTCACCCGCATCAGCGACAGTGGCGTTTACTCCAACGGCTCGGGCTGTGGCAACGATACCGCGTCCGAGCGTAGCATGGTGCGCAAATACATCGTTGATTCCGTCCTGTACTGGGTGGAAGAATACCACATCGACGGTTTCCGCTTTGACCTTGTGGGTCTGCTGGACACGCAGACCGTCAACGAGATCGTCGAAACTGTGCACGAAAAGCACCCGAACGTGATCTTCTACGGCGAGGGCTGGACGATGAGCACCAACGTCACCAAGGACGGCTACACCCTCGCAACGCAGACGAATTCTGCCGAAACGCCCGATTTTGCCTACTTCTCGGATAATATCCGCGATGCGCTCAAGGGCAACATCTTCAACGATACCGAGCGCGGCTACGTTTCGGGTGGCGGTGGCAAATATAACATCGTCAGCGCAATGATGGCAACGCCCTCGTGGACATCGAACCCCACACAGATCATCAACTATGCATCCTGCCACGACAATATGACCCTTTTCGACCGTCTGACCAACTCCACCCCCGATGCAACCGTCGAAGAGCGCATCCAGATGAACAACCTCGCCGCCGCGATCTACATGAGCGCACAGGGCACGCCCTTTATGCAGGCGGGCGAAGAAATGCTCCGCACGAAGGTCAAAGCCGATGGCACATTCGATTCCAACAGCTACTCCAGCTCGGACGAAGTCAACTGCCTCAAGTGGGGCGACCTGAGCGATGAAGCATATCAGCAGGTCTTTGACTACTACAAGGGTCTGATCGCGTTCCGCAAGGCGCACAGCGCGCTTCGCATGACGACTGCAAAGGATGTTGCGACGTATCTCAGCTCCGTAGGTGGACAGGATGCAAATGTGACAGCATTCCACATCAAAGCGGGTGCAAATGGTGAAGAAAATGAGCTTTTCCTCATCTTTAACCCCAATAGCGAAGCAACGACCGTCACCCTCCCCGAGGGCAACTGGAATATCTACGTGCAGGACGGCGTTGCAGGCACGACCGCGCTTGCGACCGCAACGGGTAGCGTGACTGTCAACGGCATCAGCGCAATGTACCTCGTAAACGATGCGCAAACGCCTGTTGACGAGGCTCAGGAAACCGTCGTTACCACCGAGGTAACTGCCACCGAGCCGACTGTAAACACTTTCCCCACCCCCATCGTCATTGCCGTGATCGCAGTGATCGCAGTTGCCGCGATCGTCGCAGGCATTCTCATCAGCAAGAAGAATAAGAAACAGTAACTGCAAGCAACATAACCTCAGACAGGCGACACCTCGGTTGGGTGTCGCCTGTTTTGTGCGTTTAAGGCTTGAAACGCATATCAAAACTGTGATATACTGGATACACAGCAAAATGGAGGTAAAGCAAATGAAAAAGCGATTGTTTAAGGTTGCAGTCTTACAAAAACGTGCCATAAATGCACAAATAGATAAGAATATCGAAAGCATCATTCTAGCAATGAAAGAAGCTTCGGAAAACCATGCGGATATTCTTTTGTTGCCAGAATGCTTTGTTACAGGATATGATTTGCCCACGACATATGAAAAAAGCATTGCAGACGATGATTTAAGCATTACAAACATATGCGAGAATGCAAAAAAGTATAATATAGGTGTCGTGCTCACTGCATTTACAAAAGGCAAGAAGCAACCGCAGAATTCAGCCTTTGTGATCGATAAATCGGGTAATATTTTAATGAAATATTCTAAGGTGCATACCTGTGATTTCGCAGACGAACGAACGGTTGAATCGGGAAACGAATTTAAGGTTTGCGAATTTGAGGGAATACAACTGGGCATTATGATCTGTTATGACCGAGAGTACCCCGAGAGCGCAAGAATACTCATGCTAAAAGGCGCAGAAGTCATTCTCGTGCCAAATGATTGCGGTTCTATGCAACCAAGACTGAACGCACTTTCGACAAGGGCATATGAAAATATGGTCGCAGTTGCTATGGCAAATCCGAACGGAGAGAATGCTGGCTGTTCCTGTGCATACAGTCCGATTTGTTGGGATAGAAACGGAATCTGTGTTGATAACACCGTTTTGCTGGCTGATGATAAAACCGAGGGTATTTTTTACGCAGAGTTTGATATGGAAGCGATCAGAGAATACAGGAATCGAGAAATGTTAGGAAATACGTTTCGTAAGGTAGACGCATATCGTGAGTTGTTAAGTAAAGAGATCAAGAAACCGTTTATCAGGGATGGGCAGAACAAATAAACAAAAGGTGCGTAGCGCAAAAAACAGGCATGAGCTCGGTCATGCCTGTTCCTTTATCCATTTTCAACTTGCGGTCTATCTCTTTCTTCTCATCAGAAGCACCACAAGCGCAGAAAGGGCGAAGATGAAAGCGGGTACAGCAATGGTCCAAAGGGTCGGTTCGGTGCGTTCAGTCGCAGTCTGGGGCTGTGGAGCGGTCGTTTCAGGCTCGGTCTGTGCTTGCGTGGTAGGTGGCTCAGTTTCCTGCTCGGTCGGCTCGATGCGAATTTGCTCAGCACCGCACAGATCACAGTTACCTACGGACAAGCCCTCGTGCTCGTGTGTCGCCTCCTCGCGAACCACCCACGTGCTCACCGTGTGGGCAGGGAGCGTATAATGGTCGGTATAGGCGTAGCCGCAGGATGCGCAGGTATAGGTCGTATAGCCAAATGTATCGCACCCAGCGGGCGTGATGACCTCGGTATATTCGGGGCTCTCGCACATTTCGGGGCGAAGCTCGGTGGTGTCCTTATAGATCTCATTGCGCTTGAAATCGTGATCGTTTTCAAGCCGCACGCAAGACTTTACCAATTCCTCGCCAAAAAGGGGGCTACAATAGGCACGGCGGTCAGAATTATGCTCAAAAAATGTGATCATTCCCGTGATATGATTGCGCCGCACGCTTCCCGAGCGTTCCTGTCCAAGCGGGTACTGCATGAGCATTCCACCCACGCCGCCGCTGTGCACATAGCCGAACTCCGAAATATAGCCATCGAGCTTCACTTCGCAGTCAAGCACATCAAAAAAGCCCGTTGCAAACACGCCACCCATAAACTGCTCATCGCGTGTCGTTTCGTCGGTATCCACGCAGATGAGCGTGACATCTGCGCTACAGCGCTCGATCACGCCCTCACCGTAGCCCACAAATCCGCCAATGCCGAAAATGCGGTCATGCGCGCGGAGCTCAAGCGTACCTGCGACGGAGCAATCGGATATCTGTGCATTTTTCGCATAGCCCGCCAGTCCACCTAGGAAGCACGGCGTATCCGATTCGATGCAGGCGCGGACGTTCAGCAGGTGCAAATTCTGAACCGTCGCGCCATCGAGCGTGCCGAAAAAACCCGCGTAACTGCTCTCATAGAGAACACGGTTGCCGTCGCACGCTTCAGGCGTAAGCGCACTCGGCTCGCAAATCGTGAGATTCAAAATGGTGTGCCCATTTCCATCGAAGCATCCCGAAAAATCGATGCTCTTCCATTCGATGCCCGCCATATCGATATCTGCCATGAGGATGTACGAGCCCGCGCCGTCCTCTGCGATCGAAGCAAGGTCTTCCGCTGTCCAGATCTCGGTCGGTGCTTCCTCCGCGAACCCCTGTGGCGCAAGCGATGCAAGGAGCAGTAGCGCTAGGAGCATTGCCGTCAGTTTTTTCATAGTCCTCCCCCCTTTTCAAATTGCTTTCATCATACCTGAGCAAGCAAAACTTGTCAAGTCGAATACCGAAAATGGTGAGAAGCGAAATGAAAGGGCAATTTTTTTGATATTATCCCACAAAAATGCAACTTCCCTCTTGTAAAATCCGCCGATTTGACGTATACTTTAGTTATCTATTCAGCAGAAAAGAGGAACATACTATGGAACTGATCACTGTACGCGAGCTTTTCAAAAACACCGCCGCCTATGCGGGCAAGCAGATCGAGATCGGCGGTTGGGTGCGCAATAAGCGCCCGAGCAAGCAGTTTGGTTTTATCGTGCTGAACGACGGCACGTACTTCACCCCCGTTCAGGTGGTATATAACGACAGCATCGAGAATTTTCAGGAGATCAGCAAGATCAATGTTGGTGCTGCGCTGATCGTCAAGGGCACACTGGAGCTCACCCCCGATGCAAAGCAGCCCTTTGAGATCCAAGCGACTTCCGTCACGGTCGAGGGCGCATCTACGGGCGACTATCCGCTCCAGCCGAAGAAGCACTCGATGGAATTTTTGCGCTCGATCACGCATCTGCGTCCCCGCGCGAATACATTTCAGGCTGTTTTCCGCATCCGTAGCCTTGCGGCAATGGCGATCCACCAGTTCTTTCAGGAGCGCGACTTTGTCTATGTCAACACCCCGCTGATCACGGCTTCCGATGCCGAGGGCGCGGGCGAAATGTTCCAAGTGACGACGCTCGACCTGAACAACGTCCCGAAGAAAGAGGACGGCAGCATCGACTATTCTCAGGATTTCTTCGGCAAGCCGACGAACCTTACCGTTTCGGGTCAGCTCAACGGCGAAACGTATGCAATGGCATTCCGCAACATCTACACCTTTGGCCCGACATTCCGCGCAGAAAAGTCCAACACCACCCGCCATGCGGCTGAGTTCTGGATGATCGAGCCTGAGATCGCATTTGCAGACCTCGACGATGATATGCGACTTGCTGAGGATATGATCAAGTATATCATTTCCTATGTTCTTGAGCACGCACCTGAAGAAATGAACTTCTTCAACCAGTTTGTCGATAAGGGACTGCTTGAGCGCCTGAACCACGTAATGAATTCCGATTTCGGCCGCGTGACCTATACTGAGGCTGTCAAGATCCTCGAGGAGCACAATGCCGAGTTTGACTATCCCGTGTACTGGGGCTGTGACCTCCAGACCGAGCACGAGCGTTTCCTGACCGAGCAGGTCTTTAAGCGCCCCGTATTCGTGACGGACTATCCCAAGGAGATCAAGGCGTTCTACATGAAGCTCAATCCCGATGGCAAGACCGTCGCGGCGATGGACTGCCTCGTTCCTGGCATCGGCGAGATCATCGGCGGCAGCCAGCGTGAGGATGACTACGAGCTGCTGAAAGCACGCATCGAAGAGCTTGGCATGAACGCTGAGGATTACGGCTTCTATCTCGATCTCAGAAAATACGGCTCGGCACGCCATGCAGGCTTCGGTCTTGGCTTCGAGCGTTGCGTGATGTATCTGACTGGTATGAGCAACATCCGCGATGTGCTCTCCTTCCCCAGAACCGTCGGCAACTGCGACCTTTAAGCAAATATTTGGGCGCTGCAAATGCAGCGCCCTCTTTTTATGCAAAAAGCTGCCGCAAAGCAGATGCTTTGCGGCAGAAAATTTGTAATTATACTGCGAGGAAGAACTTCACGAGGAAGATCGCAGAGATGATGTAGGTCAGAACGGAAACGTCCTTTGCCTTGCCAGAGAACACCTTGATGAGGGTGTAAGCGATCAGGCCAAGACCGATGCCGTGGCCGATAGAGCCAGAGATCGGCATAGCGATCAGCATCAGGCAGACAGGAACGAGCTGATCCATGTCGCCGAAGTCCACGTTCTTCAGACCCTGAAGCATCAGGATGCCGACGTAGATCAGAGCAGAGGAAGTAGCCGCTGCGGGGATGATCGCCGCGATCGGAGCGATGAACATACACAGCAGGAACAGAACGCCGCAGACAAGCGCGGTCAGACCAGTACGGCCGCCAGCCTCAACACCAGAAGCGGACTCAACGAACGTGGTGACGGTGGAAGTACCAGTCACAGCGCCAACGCAAGTGCCGATCGCATCGGAAAGGAGAACTTCCTTCATCTGGGGAACGTTGCCGTTCTCATCGAGCATACCAGCGCGGGAAGCGGTGCCGACGACCGTGCCGATGGTATCGAACATATCGATGATGCAGAACGTGATGACGAGCGTAATGACGGTGAACCAGCCGATGTTCACGAAACCCTCAAAATTGAACTTGAAGAGGGTGGTGCTTGCCATATCACCAAATGCAGGCAGGAAAGAAGCGGTTGCAAGCGATGCAAACGGATTGACACCGAGGAAAATCGCCTCGCCAGCCCAGTAAATAACGGAAGCAAGGAGCATACCGAACAGAACAGCGCCCTTAACGCCCTTCTTGGCAAGTGCAATGATCGCAAACAGACCAATGAACATGGTAACAACGGTGAGGATCATGGTTGCGTAGCCTGCATCGCCCATGTTGGTCTTCAGAACGCTGGGGGTCAGCGCACCGAAGAAGTCGCGCATGACATAGAAGGGAGTGGTGAAGCCATTGCCCTCTGCGTAAATGCCAACGTTCGAGCCGAGGCCGATGTTCATCAGCATCAGACCGATTGCAGGAGAGATGCCCATGCGAATGCCGAGGGGGATGGACTCAACGATCTTCTCACGGACATTCAGAACGGAAAGGATCACGAAGATGATACCCTCAACGAGGATGATGACGAGTGCTGCCTGGAAAGAAGCGACGTAGGTCATGCCAGTCAGCGTAACGATGTTGCCGACGACAACAGCGAAGAAGCTGTTCAGGCCCATGCCAGGAGCGAGGCAGAAAGGCTTATTTGCGAGGAAAGCCATTGCGAACATACCGACCGCAGAAGCGATACAGGTAGCGAGGAAAACGCCGTTCCACAGCTCTGCGCCCTCAGCACCGAAGCCAGTAAGCAGGTTCGGGTTAAGTGCAATGATGTAAGCCATGGTCATGAACGTGGTAAGACCAGCGATGATTTCGGTTTTCACGTCGGTCTTGTTTTCAGAGAGTTTGAATACTTTTTCGAGCATAATTTCAACCTTTCTTTTTTTCTTGTTTTCGGATGGCGTACAGGGATTCGCGTGTGCAGCCTTTCTACAAAAGCCATACAGGTATATTGTACCATTTCGCAGGGGTTTTTCAACTGACAGAGGGGAGAAAAAACAGTCGAATTTCGCCTTGTTTTTGTGCATTTTGTTAACAAAGTGTGAACAAAAATGCCTGCTACCAAATGGTAGCAGGCATTTCAAATTTTATTGGATCACACCAGCTCGATAACTGCCATCTCAGCAGCATCGCCGCGGCGAGCGCCAGTACGGGTCACTCTGGTGTAGCCGCCGTTACGGTCAGCATACTTGGGAGCGACTTCGTCGAACAGCTTCTTAGCGACGTCTTCCTTGGTGATGAAAGCCAGAGCTCTGCGGTAATTAGCCAGACCGCCCTTCTTGCCCCACGTGATCATCTTCTCAACGACGGGCTGCGCTTCCTTAGCGCGATAGAAAGTAGTCTCGAC